>NZ_JACAXD010000008.1:3693-131683 GCF_013391485.1 Acinetobacter sp. SwsAc5 | reverse complement strand
AGTGACAGAGGCGTGCAATATCTTTCCATTCGTTATACCAATCGTTTAGAAGCAGCAAATTTACGAGCATCAGTCGGTACGACCGGTGATTCATACGATAATGCTTTGGCTGAAACGGTGAATGGCTTATACAAAACAGAGGTGATTGAATATTTAAAAGCGGATTGGCAAGGTTTAGCGGATGTACAACTTGCGACACTAAACTGGGTAGATTGGTTCAATAAAGAGCGTGTACACAGTGCACTGGGTTATGTATCACCTTTTGAGTTTGAAGCAATGTACTATGATAAGATTAACCCGTTAGGTCAGGTGGCCTAACTTAAATAAAAAAGTCTCCGACAAACCCGGTACGGTTCACTGCATATTTAATCAGTTATGTTATTTTGAGTTGGTTTGAAGAAATTAAAAACGAGTATCAACATGAAAAAGTTATATAGTGTTTTGGCTGTTTTAAGTGTGGCAACTTTAGCTGCGTGTAGTAATCAGCCTATCAATGAACAAACTCAGGTGCCACAGACCATGCAAAATTGTGTCCCAGAATCTGCTGCGCAGTTAGTTGGTAAAACAGGTTTGACTGAAACACAAATTAAAGCGCTTACCCGAGCTGAAATTGTGAGAATGGTTACACCAGGTCAGCCTGTAACAATGGATTATCGTATGAATCGAGTCACTGTGGTGGTCGATCCGAAAACTAAAATTATTATACAAGCTTCTTGCGGCTAAAAATTTTAAGAAATTTTCTCAATATTACCCTGAAAATTTGCTCTGATTTTCAGGGTTTTGCGTTTTAATCAGCCAATCACTCAAAATTAAAGGACTACAGTGTTAATATATCGGTTGTCATAAAATTTTAGATCAGGTCAGATAATGCACTTATTTATGTGTTTGAAAAATCAAGGAAATACACATTGATGCAAGCCTTGAATATATCGACACGCTTAGGTGGATTCTACTTTTTCTACTACGCAATTGTTGGGACGTTTTTGCCTTTTTGGAGCCTGTATTTAGAAGATCAGGGCTTTAATTATCAGGAAATTGGTGTTTTATCTTCTATTGCCATTTTAACGCGCTTTTTCGCGCCTTTTATTTGGGGATGGATTGCCGATAAATCAGGCAAACGGATGCTTTTGGTGCGCATCGCAACTTGGATGGAAGCCAGTATTTGGTTACTGATTTTTATTGTTCCGAATAGCTTTCAGTCTGTGGCATTACTCATGCTAATTTTTAGCTTTTTCCAAAACGCAATTTTGGCACAATTTGAAGGCGTGACTTTGTTTTGGTTGGGCGAGAAACGTGCGGAACTCTATGGCAAAGTGCGTAAATGGGGCTCTATAGGTTTTATTGTCGGGGTTTTTGGCATAGGTGCTATTTTGGAAATTATACCAATCTCCATGTTACCGATGTTGCTACTCAGTATTTCTTTACTGGCATTTCTATGGTCATTCAGTATTCAAGAACCAAGCTCCGCACCCATTGCACAAAAACAACTTGAACCCTTATTGCCTATTTTAAAGCGCCCAGTAGTCTATTCATTTTTTATAATTGAATTGATTTTACTGTTTTCGCATGCACCATTTTATAGTTTTTATAGTAATTTTTTAAGTCAGGCAGGATTTAGCACAAGTCAGATCGGTTTATTGTGGTCTGTCGGGGTGGTTGCTGAAATCATTATGTTTGCCTATGCGAGTTTGTTTTTAAAGCGTTGGTCTTGGCGTTCACTGGTTGCCGTATGTTTAATTTTAACAGGCTTACGTTGGGTGATAGTTGGTTTATTTCCATCCATATTTTTTGCACATTTTTTTGCACAAAGCATCCATGCCTTTAGTTTTGGATTATTTCATATCATTGCCATGCGGGTGATTTTTCAAAACTTTTCTGCAGGGCAACAAGGTCGTGGGCAAGCACTTTACAGTACCATGTGGGGTTTAGGTGTTGCACTGGGGAGTATTTTGGCAGGGCATTATTGGGATATTGTTTCAGGCGAATGGATTTTTATTTTTGCAGGATTATCTACACTCGTTGGTCTGTGTTTTATTTGGGGATTGCCAAAGCAATTAGAATCGCAGTCAATGTCGAGTGATACCAAAGCCTAGATTGGTGATTTTGCAGTGATACCGTTCTTTTATCAAAAATAGAAGCAAGCAAAGTTGGATGGGTATAGTTTGCTTGCTTCTTACTAATTGATTGCTACATTAAATACGGATTTTAGCGTATTGATGCCACCACGGTTGAGCCGTTTCAAGTTGTGCAGCCAGTTGTAAAAGCACATCTTCACGTGCAAAAGGCGCAATAAACTGCGAACCCAATGGTAAGTTATCTTTATTCCAATACAATGGCACAGACATTGCAGGCAGCCCAGTAATATTGGCAAGTTGAGTAAATGGCACCCATTTTAGGTTTTCTTTGACAATGCGATCGACCAATTTACCTTGCGCTAACCAATGTGCTTTACCTGCATGTAATAGTGTTTTTAAAATTGGTTTTTGCCATGCAGGAGTTTTAACTTCGCCATTTTTTGGTGCAACTGAGGCAGTTGCAGGGATGAGGTATAAATCATAACGCTCAAAGAATTGATTCATTTGCGCGACATATACCCCCCAATTATTCAAATTACGAATGTAATCTACTGACGTGGTTTTTGCGCCAAAGGCAGCCAAAGCCAAAGAGTCTAGCTCAAAATTATCGGAATGATTTGGCAGGCGAGTTTGAATTTCAGCAATTAAATAAGCAAATTGGCTAAACCATGTGGTAATGAAATCTTTGGCCAATTGCATGCCATCAATAGCAGGACGGTCTTCAACCACTTCATGCCCTAAAGATTCTAAAAGCTGTACGGTTTTTTGAATGGCATTGATGCTTTGGCTGAAACGGTGAATGGCTTATACAAAACAGAGGTGATTGAATATTTAAAAGCGGATTGGCAAGGTTTAGCGGATGTACAACTTGCGACACTAAACTGGGTAGATTGGTTCAATAAAGAGCGTGTACACAGTGCACTGGGTTATGTATCACCTTTTGAGTTTGAAGCAATGTACTATGATAAGATTAACCCGTTAGGTCAGGTGGCCTAACTTAAATAAAAAAGTCTCCGACAAACCCGGTACGGTTCACTGCATATTTAATCAGTTATGTTATTTTGAGTTGGTTTGAAGAAATTAAAAACGAGTATCAACATGAAAAAGTTATATAGTGTTTTGGCTGTTTTAAGTGTGGCAACTTTAGCTGCGTGTAGTAATCAGCCTATCAATGAACAAACTCAGGTGCCACAGACCATGCAAAATTGTGTCCCAGAATCTGCTGCGCAGTTAGTTGGTAAAACAGGTTTGACTGAAACACAAATTAAAGCGCTTACCCGAGCTGAAATTGTGAGAATGGTTACACCAGGTCAGCCTGTAACAATGGATTATCGTATGAATCGAGTCACTGTGGTGGTCGATCCGAAAACTAAAATTATTATACAAGCTTCTTGCGGCTAAAAATTTTAAGAAATTTTCTCAATATTACCCTGAAAATTTGCTCTGATTTTCAGGGTTTTGCGTTTTAATCAGCCAATCACTCAAAATTAAAGGACTACAGTGTTAATATATCGGTTGTCATAAAATTTTAGATCAGGTCAGATAATGCACTTATTTATGTGTTTGAAAAATCAAGGAAATACACATTGATGCAAGCCTTGAATATATCGACACGCTTAGGTGGATTCTACTTTTTCTACTACGCAATTGTTGGGACGTTTTTGCCTTTTTGGAGCCTGTATTTAGAAGATCAGGGCTTTAATTATCAGGAAATTGGTGTTTTATCTTCTATTGCCATTTTAACGCGCTTTTTCGCGCCTTTTATTTGGGGATGGATTGCCGATAAATCAGGCAAACGGATGCTTTTGGTGCGCATCGCAACTTGGATGGAAGCCAGTATTTGGTTACTGATTTTTATTGTTCCGAATAGCTTTCAGTCTGTGGCATTACTCATGCTAATTTTTAGCTTTTTCCAAAACGCAATTTTGGCACAATTTGAAGGCGTGACTTTGTTTTGGTTGGGCGAGAAACGTGCGGAACTCTATGGCAAAGTGCGTAAATGGGGCTCTATAGGTTTTATTGTCGGGGTTTTTGGCATAGGTGCTATTTTGGAAATTATACCAATCTCCATGTTACCGATGTTGCTACTCAGTATTTCTTTACTGGCATTTCTATGGTCATTCAGTATTCAAGAACCAAGCTCCGCACCCATTGCACAAAAACAACTTGAACCCTTATTGCCTATTTTAAAGCGCCCAGTAGTCTATTCATTTTTTATAATTGAATTGATTTTACTGTTTTCGCATGCACCATTTTATAGTTTTTATAGTAATTTTTTAAGTCAGGCAGGATTTAGCACAAGTCAGATCGGTTTATTGTGGTCTGTCGGGGTGGTTGCTGAAATCATTATGTTTGCCTATGCGAGTTTGTTTTTAAAGCGTTGGTCTTGGCGTTCACTGGTTGCCGTATGTTTAATTTTAACAGGCTTACGTTGGGTGATAGTTGGTTTATTTCCATCCATATTTTTTGCACATTTTTTTGCACAAAGCATCCATGCCTTTAGTTTTGGATTATTTCATATCATTGCCATGCGGGTGATTTTTCAAAACTTTTCTGCAGGGCAACAAGGTCGTGGGCAAGCACTTTACAGTACCATGTGGGGTTTAGGTGTTGCACTGGGGAGTATTTTGGCAGGGCATTATTGGGATATTGTTTCAGGCGAATGGATTTTTATTTTTGCAGGATTATCTACACTCGTTGGTCTGTGTTTTATTTGGGGATTGCCAAAGCAATTAGAATCGCAGTCAATGTCGAGTGATACCAAAGCCTAGATTGGTGATTTTGCAGTGATACCGTTCTTTTATCAAAAATAGAAGCAAGCAAAGTTGGATGGGTATAGTTTGCTTGCTTCTTACTAATTGATTGCTACATTAAATACGGATTTTAGCGTATTGATGCCACCACGGTTGAGCCGTTTCAAGTTGTGCAGCCAGTTGTAAAAGCACATCTTCACGTGCAAAAGGCGCAATAAACTGCGAACCCAATGGTAAGTTATCTTTATTCCAATACAATGGCACAGACATTGCAGGCAGCCCAGTAATATTGGCAAGTTGAGTAAATGGCACCCATTTTAGGTTTTCTTTGACAATGCGATCGACCAATTTACCTTGCGCTAACCAATGTGCTTTACCTGCATGTAATAGTGTTTTTAAAATTGGTTTTTGCCATGCAGGAGTTTTAACTTCGCCATTTTTTGGTGCAACTGAGGCAGTTGCAGGGATGAGGTATAAATCATAACGCTCAAAGAATTGATTCATTTGCGCGACATATACCCCCCAATTATTCAAATTACGAATGTAATCTACTGACGTGGTTTTTGCGCCAAAGGCAGCCAAAGCCAAAGAGTCTAGCTCAAAATTATCGGAATGATTTGGCAGGCGAGTTTGAATTTCAGCAATTAAATAAGCAAATTGGCTAAACCATGTGGTAATGAAATCTTTGGCCAATTGCATGCCATCAATAGCAGGACGGTCTTCAACCACTTCATGCCCTAAAGATTCTAAAAGCTGTACGGTTTTTTGAATGGCATTGATGGCATCTTGTGAAACAGCTGTACCAATCGGAGATTGGGTCGAATATGCGATTCTTAATTTTTTTGGCGCTTGCTGAATTGCATCTAAATAACTGCGTTCAGGAGCTTCAATTTTGAAAAGTGAATGACCATCTGCGCCATGCGTTGCATCGAGCATTGCCGCACTGTCACGTACACTTTTACTTAAAATATGTTGCATCGCTGCACCATGCATGGCTTCACTGAGTTGTGGCCCCCACGGGGTGCGTCCACGACTTGGTTTTAAACCAAACAAACCACAGTAAGACGCAGGAATACGAATTGAACCACCGCCATCACTTGCCCCTGCAATCGGCACAATACCTGCCGCAACTGCAGACGCAGAACCACCAGAAGAACCACCACTATTGTGTTTCAAATTCCATGGATTTTTACATACACCCCAAGCATCTGGCTCGGTTATCCCTTTAATCCCAAATTCAGGCGTGTTGGTACGTCCAAAGGTAACGATTCCGCTATTTTCCCAACGATTTACAATTTCTGCATTTTGTTCTGCAAGATGATGCGCACGTTTTAAACCCTGACAACCAAATGAAGTCGGATAGCCTGCATATTGTTGAAATAAGTCTTTGACTAAAAAGGGCACACCTGCAAATGGGCCTGTTAATTTTGTTTGTGTGCGCTGCCGTGCATGTTCATGCATAGGAATAATAATGGCATTTAATTGTGGATTGGTTTGTTCAGCACGTTGTAACGCAATATCTAATAATTCTGAGGCCTGAACATCCTTTTTGGCAACGAGCTCTGCCAAGCCTAAAGCATCATATTGGAGGTATTCTGCAAGTTTCATTTCAATCCTGAAAATCTGTATTGTCAAATTGATGTTGTATGCTATTTTTGTTTAAGAAGCAAGAATGACCCGATTACGACCTTGCATTTTTGCCTGATATAGCGCCTGATCTGCCTGAATAATTAAATCTTGTAAAGGGAGATTGGTGGGTAAGTGTGTATGTGACACGCCCATGCTTACTGTAAAATGAATGGGTTCAAGGTTTTCTAAATTTAACGCTTGATGTTCAATACACATACGAATACGTTCTGCAATGCGTTGAGTTTTATTTAAGTTATTATTGTTCAGCAAAATAATGAACTCTTCACCACCAATGCGACAAAATAAATCGTGATCACGTAAATTGCTTTTAACGATGTTAGAGAGATGTTGCAAAGCACGGTCACCGACATAATGCCCATATTGATCATTCATTTTTTTAAAATCGTCGATATCTAACATAATTAAAGACAATGAATGATTGTTTTTATGCTTTAAAGCTTTTTCACTTAACTGAGTAAAACTACGGCGGTTCAGTGTTTCGGTTAAACTGTCATGATTTGCCAAATACAATACTTCTCTATACAACTGATTTCGGTTTTGGCTAATCACACATAAAATTAACGTGGCAAGACCTAAAATAATTAAACCCACACGAATAGAAATAATGGTGGTTAAATAACTCGAATTCACTTGATCTATAAACAAGCCTGTGACGCTGTGATACAGAGTTAAACAGACCAAGCTATTAATCAGTGCCAAATTAAAAAGTTGATAGCTGGCAGCTGCCCAAATTAATGCAGCCAATGGATACAACAATGCACCTGGTCCATAAAAAATATGGGTGCAGGCGATAGAGATCAGTAATGCAAAAAAGGGCAAGATATCCTGAATTTGAGTTTCTTTAGCATATTGATTATTTATAAGTTTTTTGAATTTAGACCAGCCTGGGGCAGCCAAAATTAAAGGTAAGACAATTACCGCATTTAAAATTTCACCAGACCACCAAGTAAAAAAATCAATCCAACGATTTTCTTTTAACATAAAGGTGTGCGGCAAATTTGGCAGCAGAAGAATGGCAAATAAAGCCCCAAAGAAACAGCCTAAAGTTACAGCAATAATATGTGGATATAGCTCTGACACATTATTATTGCTCGCTGGAAGTTTAGCGCGGGCAAAATTAAAGAAAAACAACCCACTAAAAACAGCTACAAAGTTGGAAAGCGTTAAACCTAGCGTCATCAGGAAAGTATTGTCTGTGACCAAATCGGCGCCCATATAGCCAAAAAAAGCACCCAAAATTCCACCAAAACTTTTTAAAGATGGAAAGCGAATGAGTAGCCCCAACAAGAGGGCGTTGCTTGGCCAAAAAAAAGAAAAGTAGCTAAGTGGGCGAGTAAAAATACCCAATAAACAAGCAAAAAATACCACAACGGCTAGCAGTCCAAAGGCAAATATTTGCTTTTGAGTCGAAGATATAGTTTGCGGTATGCTAAAGTTTTGCAAATACTAAACTCACTTTTGCAATGGGTTGATAATTAAGAAAAAAACTTGAATGAGTGTGACGTTCACAACAGAAAGGCGATCATATCAAATAACCATTACCTACAAAGTCGATTAAATGTAAACTAAGTCACATTTTCGTTAAATAAAATTGTTGTCTTATGTTTATGCTTGCAGATTTGGATTAAAAATATGCTAAGTTGTCTAAACGGTTTATATCTTTAAATAAATGTATGAAAAAAATATATCTAACCACAGTTTTAAGCTTATGTTCTGTCTGCGCGATTGCGAATGAAAATACAACAATAGATTCAGCCAAGTTAACGCCAGTAGCAGCAGAAACGACCAATAAATTTCGTGTGGTGACCCGTCCAGAAATTGTGGGGCTGTGGGGCATGCAAATCCCAAATAATCGTAAATGTATTGAATATTACAACTTTAAAAGTAATAGCGATGTGGTGATTAAAAGCGGTCAAGAATGGTCTGCAGGTGTATATGATTATCAACCTTCACAAGACCCTGCAAATTCGTTACCGGCTTTAATTTTGCAAGTTAAATATGACAATAATGAAGTGGATTGTTCTGGATATCAGGAAGACCAAACAGGGGACATTTCACAATATTTTGTAAAATGGAAAAATGCGCACACCATTAATTTCTGTAGTAATGAAAAAGCAGAACAATGTTTTGCGACGTTGTACCGCGTCCTGCCTTAAACTTTTCATTATTTGGTCTATTAGAGATCTTTTATAAACTCGTACCCCTCATCCTGTAGCGCGTGTATTGATCATCTAGAGCGCTAAAGCACAAAAGTAGTGAATTTCAATCTTTCATTAGACGAATTATTGATGATCATTTTTCGAATCCAGAATCAATTAACAAGAGCGACACATTTTAGTGAGTTGAAAAGTTAGGTGAATTCTTAGAATCATTAGACTTTTTCAACCGGCAATGACCTTATTACATAAATTTGGAGCAAGCTGTGATTTAAAGGTTTGAGGAAATTTAAATATAATTAAAACATAGTGTTAGATATTTGTTTCAACAAAGCTCTTACAAATAAGACTTTATTTTCTCTTATTCATATACGAGTGTACGAGTGCATTTTAATTTAATGAAAATTTTATCGTCTTGCTGAAAATAAAAACGGCTACTGAGCCATGCAAGCATTTTGCGACACATGGCTCAGCAATAAATCCATAATTATGCCTCGTCAATTTCTAAAGGATTTAGACTTTGGACAGAACTTGCTTTAAATGGTGCAGCAATTTGCTTTAAATCTGAACCCGATGGGGCTTGATACACTTTTAAGCCAAACTCCGGAATAATTGCCAGCAAATGATCAAAAATATCGGATTGAATACTTTCATATTCTTTCCATGCAGTGGTTTTGGTAAAGGCATAAATTTCTAGTGGTAAACCTTCACTGCTTGGCTGTAGTTGACGAATAATCAATGACTGAGATTGATTAATACCTGGATGTTGTTTCAGATAAAACTCAACATAGGCGCGGAAAGTCCCTAAATTGGTTAAACGGCGTTGGTTGTATTGTGATTGATTTGCTAACTGCTGATTAAACTGCTCAATTTCTTCATTTTTGCTATGTAAATATTGATCCAATAACAAAAACTCTTTAAGTTTGCTTTGTTCATGTTCAGTCATAAAGTGCACAGAACTTTGATCAATTAAAATGGCACGTTTAATACGTCGGGCACCAGCTTCCTGCATGCCACGCCAGTTTTTAAAGGTATCGGTAATGAGTTTATTGGTTGGAATAGTGGTCAGGGTTTTATCCCAGTTTTGCACGGTGACTGTATGTAATGACATATCAATGACATCACCATCGGCATTTAAAGAAGGCATTTCAATCCAGTCACCAATCCGTACCATATCGTAGGAAGAAATTTGTACCGAAGCCACTAGAGATAAAATGGTATTTTGGAAAACCAACATCAAAACAGCAGCCATCGCACCAAAACCTGCGAGTAAGGTAAACACATCTTTTTTCAGGAAAGTGCCTAAAATCATGAGGGCACAGACCACATAAATAATGAGTTTAACTAACTGCAAATAGCCCTTAATTGGCTTGTTGCGTGACTTAGGGTTGCGTTGATAGAACAGGTTAAAAATATTTAAAAATTCAGAAATTGCCAATGCAATGGTCAGGAATATAAAGGCTTGCGCACCCATTTGCACAAAGCTTTCTACTTTATCTGACAAATGCGGTACGGTGGTGATGCCGTTCATAATCACGACAGCTGGGACAATGTTGGCAATACGTCGGATGACACTATGCTGTGAAATAATTTCACTATTGGCAAAGGTCATTTTAGAAATCAGTTTGCGAATCCCGCGCACTACAATTTGCTTGGCAATAAAGTTGGCTAAAATTGCCAGTAGAATCACAATACTGAGTGAGGTCAGCATTTCTAACCAAGGGTATTGGTTATACCATTCCTGAATATTTTGAATAAAATTAAATTCTTGCAAAAGGTCCTCGCTTTAAGGTTGCTGATTTTCGTCTGCACGGCACTTAGAATTTTGGCCTGCAATTCACCTTAATTCTTCATTGATGTATGAAATTGTTAGATAGTGTATCGACTAAAGTTTAAATTTGAAGGCTGAGTAACTTTTTGCTACATTTCAATTATTTGTTTTTACTGAAAGTTTTCAATCAAGTTGCAGTCATAATAAAAAAGCCAGTACAGATACTGGCTTTGAATAGATACCTAGCATAAATATTTGCATAAATACTTGCGTGATCTACCACATTAAATCATCTGGAATCACATAGGCTGCGTATGGATCTTCTTCATCTGTCGTGGCTTCATTTTTCTCGGCATTATTGACAATAATAAAGCCTTCCATTTTGCTATTAATACGTTCAGCTAAAGCTTTAGGCAGGAACGCATAACTGTCATTTTCTTTGGCAATCACCAAACTACCTGCCACGAGTGCATTGTAAATTTGTTGATTGATATACACTTTTTTAATCTTGCCATCTAAAAACTGATAAGCCACTTCACCATCGGTATCACGAATTTTATGCTGCTGAATCATTTGCATAATTGCTGCTTTCAGTTCTTTTTCCTGTAAAGCGGCTTTCTTTTCTTGCTCAATAGCTTGGTCTTTGGCGAGTTTTTCTTGCTGTGCCTGTGCAATTTTGGCTTTCACTTCAGCATCTTTACTTTCACCTGTGCGCTGTTCGTGTAAGGTTTGTTTAGACAGTTTTTTTGCTTTTTTATTATCCACTAAACCCGCTTTGAGCAATTGTGCCTGTAGTGCATTTTTAACCATGATAATTTCCGAAACTTAATGTTGAAGATGTCGATAGCGAAAATAAATAATCCAATACACCAAACTCAAACTTAGGCTGAGTCCTGCAGGTACCAGAAAAGAATTCAGTTTAAATATAGGATAAATGGCTGCAGCGAGTAATCCACCCACAAAGAAACCAATTAAAATCAGTAGGTGTAAAACAATACGTCTTTTTTCAACTTGTAAGCCCCGCACTCGATAACCGAGGGCTAAGCCTAAATCGGTCAATACCCCAGATAAATGTGTGGTGCGGATGATGGTGCCTTTATAGTAGCTGATCATGGCATTTTGTATGCCCATGGCAACTGACGCCCAAAGCAGGGCATAACGTGGGAAATAAGGCAATAATACCCAGCAGATTAAAATAAAAAAAGCCACCAAACTCATGGGAAAACCATAGCGACGCCCTAAGCGAAAATTGCTATTTCCTAAAATGACGCCGCTATAAAATGAGCCAATCACATAGCACAAAATCACCAGAAACAAGAAAATCATGGCTTCTGGTTTCCAGTCGATTAGCGCCATCGCCAAGATACTAACGTTACCAGTCATGTGCGAAACGGACTGGTGCAATACGGTCACCAATCCGAGTACGTTAATAATTCCAGCATTGACGGCTAGAAAAAAAGCACCAAATTGCACCCAAAGGGGTAAAGTTTGAAAAGGCATAATGGATGATTGCGTAAGTTTCCTAACGCATTGTATCTTAACTCAAACCACGGTCAACCGCAGTAGTAAATAGCACATCGGTAGATGAGTTAAGTGCAGTTTCGGTTGAATCTTGCAATACGCTAATGACCATACCAATTGCAACAACTTGCATGGCAATATCTGAAGAAATACCAAATAAGCCACACGCTACAGGAATCAGCAGTAACGAGCCGCCCGCAACGCCTGAAGCACCACAGGCCGACACCGTTGCAACCACAGATAAAATCAGCATGGTGCTAAAATCGACAGAAATTCCTAAAGTATTTACCGCAGCTAAGGTCAAAACGGTAATGGTGACCGATGCGCCTGCCATGTTAATTACTGCACCTAACGGAATTGCAACACTCGCGGTTGATTCCTGTACGCCTAAACGCTTGGCTAAGTCTAAATTGACAGGGATATTGGCTGCAGAACTACGGGTAAAGAAAGCAGTAATGCCACTTTCGCGTAAGCATTGAAAAACTAAAGGATAAGGATTGCTGCGGGTCACAAATGCCACCATGATTGGGTTGATGACCAACGCGACAAAGAACATCGTACCTAACAAGACTGCCAATAATTGAGCATAACTGGCTAAGGTGCTCAAGCCTGCATCGGCAAATGTCACGGCAACCAAGCCAAAAATACCGAAAGGCGCAAAGTTAATCACCAAGCGAATAACGCGATTGACTGCATTGGCTGCATCATTCAACAATGCTTTGGTGGACTCTGTAGCATGGCGGAAGGCAATCCCTAAAGCCACAGCCCAAGCCAAAATACCAATAAAGTTGGCTTCGGCAATGGCAACTACAGGGTTAGCAACAAAACTAAGTAAAAGGTTTTTCAAAATTTCAGCAAGACTACCCGGCGGTGTTAAATCTGCCTGTGTCGCAACATCTAAAAATAATGTACTTGGGAAAAGTGAGCTTGCAATGACCGCACTGAGCGCAGCCAAGAACATACCAATCGCATACATCAGCATAATCGGTTTGATATAAGCATTGCTGCTTCCAATTTTAAAATTGGCAATGGATGCCATGACCAAAATAAACACTAAAATTGGCGCAACAGACTTTAGGGCTTTAATAAATAAATCACCCAAAAGGCTTAAATAAGGCGCAGATTCTGGAAATAAAATTGCAACAGCCACACCGAGTACAATTGCAATCATAATTCGGGAGACTAAGCTCAAACGCAAAAAAGCTGAAAACATACGAAAACAAGGTTAAAGAAAAGCGGCTATTTTATACTGAAATATCCATGTGCTTAAAAATAATTTTTATATAAAAATTAAGTCTATATTTTTAAAAGTGATATTTATTAAACTACTTAAATTTCAGCAAGATAAAAGTACTCTTTGATCAAAAAGCATGTGTGTTGAGCATCCAGTTTTAAAGATAAAATTAAAGATCAATTTCTTGATCTTTAAGTCAGTTCAGGCGCAAGCTCTTGCATGGCTAAATAATGTGACAAATAAACTTTTCCATTTAAATGCTGCAAAAGTTTTGAGTGTTGTAATTTGTCCATTACCGGGCCTTTAATTTCAGAAAAATGCAGACAAATATTCAATTTTTTTAGTTCAAGATTTAAATCTTCCAGCATTTCGAGTGCGCTTAAATCAATACTGCTAATACTCGAACAATTCACCACTACATGCTTTAACTGAGGGTTTTGGCTGACTTGATTAATAAAAAAGCCTTTTAAAGTATTGGCATTTAAAAAGGTTAGATTTTCATCAATTCGCATGGATAGCACGTGTGGCGCGGTACGCACTTGATGCCGCTGAATATTACGAAAATGTTGTGTGCCTTCAAGTAAACCAATTACCGCAATATGTGGTCGGCTAATACGCCACAACATTAGAATAAAGGTGGACACAATCCCAATAATTAAACCTGTCGAAATATCAATGAATACAACACCAAAGAACGTCACCCACATGGCCAGACCATCGGCTTTGGAATAACGCCAAGTTTCTTTAAAAGATTGGAACTCGACCAGTTTCCAAATTGAAACAATAATGGTTGCAGCCAAAACAGCCAGTGGTAAGTCTTGGAAAAATCCCGTGAAGTATAAACTGACAATAACAATCACGATGGAGGTAAATACACCTGCCATTGGTGTTTTTGCACCTGCATCGGCATTGACCACGGTACGCGACAAACTGCCTGTGACGGGAAAAGAGGAGCTAACACCTGCGCCAAAATTGGCTAAACCGAGTGCAATCAGTTCCTGATTGCTATTTAAGTGACTACGTTGTTGTAAGGCGGTGGCTTGCGCAATAGACAGAGATTCCACAAAACTGATCATGGCAATCATGGCTGCGCCAGGAAGGAGTTGTAGAACAAGTTGTGCATTCCATTCAGGGAATTGAATAGGCGGAAATCCTGAAGGAATTTCTCCGACTGTTTTAATGCCGATTTGTTGCAAATGCAATGAATAAACCAAAGCAATTGAACCGATCACCAATACCAATGGCAAGGCTTTTAAGATAAAGCCGCTACCTCGAACACGCTCACGAATGGCATTACTGTTGATGATTTTAGGGGCATAAATTAGAAATAAAATGGCAGCAACACCCAAGAGCACGCTATAAAAATGGGTTTGTCCCACATATTTCCAAAAGCTGTATAAGAACTCAGGTAAGTTATTGGCTTTAAGGGGGATGTCTAACACAAATTTAAGCTGTCCAATCGCAATCATTAATGCAGAGGCAATAATGAAGCTTTTAATAACAGGATGGCTAATGAGTTGAATTAAAAAACCGAAGCGAAAAATCCCTAAAAGTAGCGAAATAATGCCGACCATCACAGCAAGTAAACAGGCTGCTTGAATATAAGCTGCCGAGCCGACTTCAAATAATGGATTGAGCGTCGCAAAGGTCATCATGGAAATAATGGCGACTGGGCCAATGGACAAAGTTGGACTGCCACCAACCAAGGCGTACATGATCATGGGGATCACGCTGGCATATAAACCCATGACAGGAGGTAAACCTGCAAGCATGGCATAAGCCATCCCTTGAGGTACAAGCATGGCAATAACGATAAACGCAGACAGCAGATCAGATTTCAATGTTTCTGCATTGTATTTTCGCAGCCATTGCCAAGCAGGCAGTACACGAGCCAAACGTGAATTGAAATCTGACATACTGAAATCTAAATCATAAATTTAGATATATTATGAACAAAAAATGCTAAGAAGTCTTTGAAATAGCAGGAGAGTATTCAAGTTTTATGGTGATGCCTGATAATACAGGCATTATCATTTAGACCTGCGGGCAATAAAGTGCATAGAGGGTATTAAGTACCTGCACCATTTTTTCATCTTTAATTGAATAAAAAATTTGCTTGCCATCACGGCGGGTATTCACCACATCACTTTTACGCAGCATCATTAATTGTTGCGATAAAGTAGGCTGATGAATTTGAGTTATTTCTTCAATTTGCGATACGTTTAATTCTTGTTGAGATAAATGACAAAGAATTAAAAGACGGTCACTATTCGCCAAAGATTTTAAAATTCCAACAACGGTATCCGCAGATTCACGCATTGATGTGATTTCAAGACCATCGTTCATTGTTTTATTCTCTTAATTTACAGCTAACCCAATATATATTAGGCGGGAGTGGAAGATAAATTATATAACATAAATCATTATTTATATATGAGAACAAGTATCATTTAAGAAAAGATATCAGCCAATCATAAATAATGGCCTGATATTCTAATCAAAAAATTGATAAAAAAGTGGCTGAGTTACAATAAAACCTATTTTTTCACCTGTTCAAAACTTTTTAATTCTTTCTCACTAAATTCACTCGATGCAGCTAATAACTCGTGAATTTCTGGGTTATACCAAGCAAAGTATTCAGACATTTTGGCACTAAAAGTATCATCTAGGCTTATCTGCGCAGCATTGTGTTGCAACAAAGCTTGCTGATCTAAACTGCTGATAAAACTTTTTAAGGTGGCACTATCAAAATAATATGCAGACTTAAATTGTGCAGAATCTGCAGCGCGTTGTAATACGGTTTTGGTCATTTTTTCCAAAACTTTCAGATTTAAAGGGATGTGTGCGCTATAACGCTGCAAAAGCCCTTGAATCAATACGAAATTATTTAAACTTGGTTTTGCCAGTTCAGCTAAGGCATAGAGTTCATGCTGTGTAGCTGGGTTCGGCTGTAATTGCAGATTTGCTTCTGTAACCCAATTTTGCTGAATAAAGTACGCCACAATTTTTTCGATTTCTTGAGAAAGTTCTTGCGCCGTCCATGCCAAGAAAAACTCTTGCTTCAAATATGGATAAATCGCCTGCAGTTTTTGCATTAAATCTGCGCATGATAATGCTAAATTTTGTTCATTAAACTGCTGCACAATTAATGCTACACACGCAGGCAAAATAAAGCAGTGCAAAATATTATTGCTAAAATAGCTCAATAAGATTTTTTGGCTTTCTGCGACTCGAATCTGTTCTACACCATCTTGGTTATAACGCTCAACTTGTTTAAGTTTTAGCGCATATTCAATAATTTCTTGTGGATTTAAACCCGTAATAATCATACGTGGGTCGTAGCACAATTGTTTGAGCAAACGTCGATATTGTTCAATTCGGGCGAGCAGCTCATCTTGTTTCAATGCATGCTGATCGGCATTTAATAAAATCAGAGAGATGAGGGCGATTGGGTTAATCACCACCGCTTTATTGATATTTTCCAAGATTGCATGCGCAGTATGATCTACCGTGTGAATCACAGAGGTCGGTAGTTCATCATTTATGTTCAGTTTTACATCGCGTGCTTGGTTGGCAGTTAAAACATCATCTAAAAATACAGGTTCGCCAAAGTTGACATAGACCTGACCAAAGACTTTTTCAATTTTACGGGCAGAGTTTAAAATACCCCATAAAGATTCGGCTTCTTTCGGTTTGCCGTTTAATTCATTTAAATAAGATGTGCCTTCAATCAGTTTTTCATAACCAAAATACGTTGGAATAAATGCAATTGGTTTGGTTGCTCCGCGTAAATGGCTTTGAATGGTCATCGACAACATGCCTTTTTTCGGCGGTAACAATAAACCTGTACGTGAGCGTCCACCTTCAATGAAGTATTCGAGTGGGGTGTTGCGTGACAATAAACTGTGTAAATATTCTTTAAATACCGAGGTGTATAATTCATTGCCGCTGAAAGTACGGCGAATAAAATACGCACCTGCACCACGCATTAATTGACCCACAATTGGTAAATTTAAATTAATACCTGCTGCAATATGCGGCACCATCAAGCCACGATTAAAAATCACATAAGACAGCAACAAATAGTCGATGTGGCTACGATGACAAGGGGTATAGACGATTTCATAGTCTTTGGCGAGTTCGCGTACCGTGTCAAAGTGATGCACTTCAATGCCATCATAGAGCTGTGTCCAAAGCTTGGTCAGTGCCAGTTCAGCAAAACGCAAAGTCGAATAAGAAAAGTCCGATACAATTTCAGTTAAATAGCTTTTAGCACGGTTTTCTGCTTCAAACATACTGACTTTTTGTTCGATACTTTCTTTACGAATAGCTTGTTGTACTGCTTCACTTTTCATCAACGCATGAATCAAATTACGGCGGTCAGATAAGTCTGGGCCTAAAATCGCTTCTTTGTGTTGATTAAAATTGTGTTCCAGATGTTGCTCAATAAAGTGCGCAGGCGATAAGTGTGGTTGTTGTTGTGTGGCTTGTTCAATAAGCTGACGTAAGGAAATTGCTTTATGAAACTCGATGTAGTTATCACGTGAATAGAGCGAAATATTAATGGTTTGTTTAAGCTTGTTTGGCGTAGACCATGCATCGGCAAATAATGCTTTAAACCAAGAGTCTTCGTATTCGGGTGAACGTCCCCAAAGTACAGTTACGGGAACTAACAACACATCATGTTCAGGATGTTGCTCTAAGGTTTCAATGAGTCGAATCAATTTAGCAGAGTAGTGATAAGCACTGTACTGTGGGTTTTTCTCACGCAAGACCAAAATGGAATCGTCTTCCTGGTGCTCGGCAATGTTTAAAGGCGCATACACAGAAGGTAAACCACGAGATTGCGTCTGCTGATCAATCAATACGGTATTACTGAGTGAAGCATCTTGCAGCACGTAACAAAATTGTGTTTTTTCAGAGCTTTGTGCAACACGATGTTCTAATTCTGCAGTCGTGCCTAATACTTGTGGCGTCACAATCTTATCTAAGATTTTTTTAGTGAAATTACGATAAAGCTGACTGTAACGTTTATTAGACATTGCATTCCCTACATTTTGTTATGTGTTGCTATTGTCAAAAAATAAATAGCGAATTTCAAACCCAAGTGCCGAGAAAATCGACAATTAAACTGAGGTTGTCATCTCTTTATTCTAATTCGCATTTTGTTGAAAGCTAATCATATTTTTGTATAAAACAATTTTCGTGAAACATCGGCAAAAATTTTATAACAAGGTATGATAATTTAAATTTTGTTTATACAGATATAACTTAGGGAATAATCATGACCACAGATGCAGCTTTTCCAACACCAGCAAATTTAGGGATTGCCGTATATAGCAATAATGCTGAAGCGATTGGTAACACGCCATTGGTGCGCATTAACCGTTTAATTTCTGGCGGCGCAACGGTTTTAGCCAAAGTGGAAAGCCGTAACCCTGCATTTTCTGTGAAATGCCGTATTGGTGCTGCTTTAATTGCCGATGCTGAAAAACGTGGCGTGTTAAAAGCAGGTATGCATATTGTAGAACCGACCAGTGGTAATACAGGAATCGCGTTGGCATTTGTAGCTGCAGCAAAAGGTTATGAGATCACATTGACTATGCCTGCAAGCATGAGTATCGAGCGCCGTAAGGTTTTGAAAGCTTTAGGTGCAAATTTGGTGCTGACTGAACCTGCAAAAGGCATGAAAGGTGCGGTGGATGAAGCAGAGCGTTTGGCAACCGAACATCCTGAAACTTATTATTTGCCGCAGCAGTTTAATAACCCTGCCAATCCACAAATTCATGAAGAAACCACAGGCCCAGAAATTTGGGCAGCAACAGGCGGCAAGGTCGATATTCTTGTTGCAGGTGTAGGTACAGGCGGTACGATTTCTGGTATTTCGCGTTATTTCAAAAAGGTAAAAGGTCAGGCATTGCATACTGTTGCAGTCGAGCCTGCAGAATCTCCAATTATTGCTCAGGCCAAGCGTGGTGAAGCCATTACGCCTGCACCACATAAAATTCAGGGGATTGGCGCTAACTTTATTCCAAAAAACCTAGATTTAGATTTGGTGGATGAAGTGATTGCGATTGAAAGTGCTGAAGCAATTGACTGGGCGCGTAAAACAGCAACCCAAGAAGGTATTTTAGTCGGTATTTCAAGTGGTGCAGCAATGGCTGCTGCTGCAAAATTGGCGGCACGTCCTGAAAATGCAGGTAAAAATATTGTGGTGATTTTACCTGACAGTGGTGAGCGTTATTTATCTTCAGTATTATTTGAAGATATTAGTGCAGAATGATGTGTCTTTAGACAGTCAAAAGAATTTGAAAAATCCCAAAGTTTGAACTTTGGGATTTTTTATTTAGAGAATAAATTTATGAGGTGAGTTAATACGTTCTGAAAAGCAAATTTCTTTCTACTTAGACGCTAATATTTAGCTGGATCAGCAATGAATCCAACGAAGCTAACTATGTAAAAATCAAACAATCGCAGATACTTTATCTGGCGTCATCAGTGCTTGATTAATATATAGCTTGATTAAGCGTTCACGTGACCCAATAGCTTTTTGATAATGGGTAGAATTGAGTAATAACGACGCACCATAAGTTACTGTCCAAATATAAGACAGATAATCACGGATCGACATCGCGCTGTTAAAGGACTCTAAATAGGCTTGGGTGATGTCCTTAATTTCTAAAATACGCTGCTCACGAATATCGTATAACTGTTCAAACAATTCATTTAGTTTACGTTCATTATTGGTTAAGCGTTCTTCAATCGAGTGCAGCAAAATCGTACGGTTGGAATTAAGCATGTTATACAGCATGTACTGCGAAACATAAGTTTGAAAGTTATGGTGATACTGTTTGGAAATATCCAATAAACGCTGTTCATTTAAAATAATTAACTCTAAATAGAGCTGATTTTTACTTTTGAAATATTTATAAATTGTGCCTTTGGCAATATCTAACTCTGCAGCCAACTCACTTAATGTAATATCATTATGATTTTCCAGTAATAAAACCTCAGCCATTGCCAAAATTTTCTCTTTACGACGTCGGAAATTTTCTTGGCGTAGAGTCGTCATCAATCAATATTCCAATTACAACCAATTAAGCATGTTGGAGTCTAGTGCAGTTTGAGCAACTTGAAAATAGCACCAAGGTCTTGAAAAGGTAAGTTTTAACGTATGTTCATCAGTGAACCAATGAATTTAAAAAATATCATGTGAAAAATAGCACAATCCATAAGCCAAATCGGTTGTCAATAAAACTGAACCAAACAGGTCATTTTAGTGAAATAAAATTGGATTTCTAAAACTTTTATTCTATTTTTCATAAGCAAGGCCTAAAAGTCTAAGATCAATCAAGCATAGCAATTCAGCACTTTGCGAGATTGCAATGCTCATCTTTTGATTTACATTTAACGTGAATTACTTGCTAACTCACAGGGATGTTATTTGTAATTTTAAAAAGCATGGCTTTTACGGTAATCACTTTAAAAAGACGGTAATAAGGGACTAAAAATGATTGTAATTGTAGATGCTGTACGTACCGCAATGGGCGGCTTTCAAGGTTCACTGGCAAGTTGTACAGCACCCGATTTAGGCGCGGTTGCAATTCAACACGCAGTTGCACGTGCAGGTTTAAGTGGGACTGACATTGATGAAGTAATTTTTGGTTGTGTATTGCCTGCAGGTTTGAAGCAAGGCCCTGCACGTCAGGCGATGCGTCAAGCGGGTTTACCCGATAGTACAGGTGCAACCACCATCAATAAAATTTGTGGCTCTGGCATGAAAGCTGTTATGCAGGCAGCCGATGCTATTCAGGCAGGTTCAGCGCAGATTGTGGTCGCTGGCGGTATGGAATCTATGTCGAATGCGCCGTATTTGCTAGATAAAGCACGTGCAGGTTTCCGTATGGGACACGGCAAAGTCACAGACCACATGTTTCAGGAAGGTTTAGAAGATGCTGAAACAGGCTTGTCGATGGGCGTGCTGGCGCAAGACATGGCAGACAAGAAAAACTATACCCGTGAGCAGCAGGATGAATACGCAATTCGCTCTTTAAACCGCGCGGTAGAAGCCATTCAAAACGGTTATTTTAAAGATGAAATCGTGCCTGTCACTGTTCATTCACGTAAAGGTGATGTGATTGTCGATCAGGATGAACAACCGTTAAATGCCAAAGTCGATAAAATTAGCAGTTTGCGTCCCGCATTTAAAAAAGATGGCACGATTACAGCCGCCAATGCCAGCTCTATTTCAGATGGCGCATCTGCTCTGGTGATTACATCAGATGTGGTTGCGGCAGAGCGTGGCTTAAAACCGCTTGCAAAAGTTGTGGCATACGCGACACATTCACAACATCCTTCTGAGTTTACTCTTGCTCCTGTAGGGGCGATTCAAAAAGTGCTAGATAAAGCAGGGTGGTCGGTTGCCGATGTAGATTTGTGGGAAATTAATGAAGCCTTTGCCATGGTAACCATGCTTGCGATAGATGCTTTTGATTTAGACCCTGCCAAAGTGAATATTCAGGGTGGTGCATGTGCTTTGGGGCATCCTCTAGGTTCTTCAGGTTCACGTATTATTGTGACGCTCATTCATGCATTGCAACGTATAGGCGCGAAAAAAGGCGTGGCATCTTTATGTATTGGCGGTGGTGAAGCCACAGCGATTGCGGTGGAGTTAGTTTAAGTCCAGCTCGTCTAACTGCAGATTCATCTATAAAAAATAGAGTTCTCGAAAGAACTCTATTTTTTAACTTTTAACTTTTAACTTATTAACAATAACAATGAAGTTTTATGCTTGGATAAACTGCTTCACTGCTTGGTTAAATTCATTTGGCAATTCTACGTTAGAAATGTGCGATGCATTGATTTCAAACAATTGGCTATTGGCAATACGTTCAACCATAAATTGACCATCGACAACTGTTGTCACAGGGTCTTGCTGACCTGCAACCACTAAAACAGGCACAGTGATGTCTTTAAGTTGTTCACGTACATCCGCTTTAGCCAAAGCTTCGCAACAGCTCGCATAACCTTCGGCGCTGCCAGCTGCCAAGTCGTTTTGAAGATTGTTGACCACTGTCGCGTTGCTTTGGATAAAGGGTTCAGTAAACCAGCGTGATGCTGCAGTCGAAGCAATCGGTTGTAAACCTTGTTCGCGTACCAATGCGGCACGGTCATTCCAAGCCTGTTCTTGACCAATTTTTGCCGCAGTATTACACACCACCACCTGATTAAAACGTTCAGGGCGATGAATCGCTAACCATTGACCTGTTAAACCGCCCATAGAAATACCACAGAATGCCGCTTTTTCAACATTTAAGTGATCGAGTAGATTTACAACATCTTGACCCAATTGATCAATGCTATATGGACCTTGCGGAGCTGATGATGCACCGTGACCACGTGTGTCGTAGCAAATTACAAAAAAGTCTTGCTGGAAAAAATCAATCTGTGCTTGCCACATTTTGAAGTTTGTACCCAGCGAGTTTGAAAAAATCAGTGCAGGTTTTGTAGCATCACCAAAAGTTTGGTAATTGATTTGCGCATCATTTGAGGTAAAAGTTGGCATTTTTTTTTAAATCCTTAATCTTATAAATCCCCCTAAATCCCCCTTTATGAAAGGGGAACTTTTAATGAGGATTAAACACGTTCAATAATCAAAGCAATACCTTGACCAACACCAATACACATTGAACATAAACCGTATTTACCGCCAGTTTGTTCAAGTTGGTTCAGTGCTGTAGTGACTAAACGCGCACCAGATGCACCAAGTGGGTGACCTAAAGCAATTGCACCACCGTTTGGATTGACTTTCTCTGAACCTTCTTCAATGCCTAAGTCACGAGTACATGCTAATGCTTGTGCAGCAAAGGCTTCGTTCAGTTCAATCACGTCCATTTGTTCAATGGTCAAACCTGTTTGTGCCAACAATTTTTTGATTGCAGGCGCAGGACCAAAGCCCATAATACGTGGTTCAACACCAACAACAGTTGAAGCAATGATTTTGGCACGTGGTTTTAAGCCGTGTTGTGCAACCGCTTCTTCAGAAGCAATCAGTAGGGCAGCCGCACCATCGTTAATACCTGACGCGTTACCTGCAGTCACAGTACCGTCTGCTTTTACCACTGGCTTTAATTTTGCCAATGCTTCTGCTGTGGTTGATGCACGTGGATGTTCGTCTGCAGCAACAACGACAGGCTCGCCTTTACGTTGTGGAATTTCCACTGCAATAATTTCTTTGTCAAAGAAACCGCGTGCTTGTGCAGCAGCAGTACGTTGTTGGCTGGTTAGAGCAAACAAGTCTTGATCGGCACGGTTAATATTGAACTGTTCCGCTACATTTTCAGCAGTTTGCGGCATAGTTTCTACGCCGTACATTTCTTTGAGTTTCGGGTTAATGAAACGCCAGCCCATTGTGGTGTCTTCAATTTTTTGACTACGACCATAAGCAGATTCTGATTTACCCATCACAAATGGAGCGCGGCTCATTGATTCAACACCACCTGCAATAATCAGGTTTGCTTCACCTGCTTTAATTGCACGTGCGGCCATTGCAATTGCGTCTAGCGATGAACCACATAAACGGTTTACAGTGGTTGCTGGCACTTGGTACGGTAAACCTGCTAAAAGTGCAGACATACGACCCACGTTACGGTTGTCTTCACCTGCTTGGTTGGCACAGCCGTAAATCACGTCATCAACTTGTTCCCAGTTTACAGATGGATTGCGTTGCATAAGTGCTTTGATCGGTAATGCGCCTAAGTCATCAGCACGGACTGGAGCTAAACCACCTGCATAACGACCAAATGGGGTACGGATGGCATCGACGATATATGCGTTTTTCATATTTTATTTTCCAAATATCTTAATCTCTCCCAACCTCCCTTTAAAAAAGGGAGGAGATTCCCACCTAAAATTACTTGATGGAAGTCCCCCTTTGAAAAAGGGGGATTTAGGGGGATTAAAAATTATATTTAAAGACGATTAAGCCTGAGTCGCATCAATCAGCTTTGCACCAGTCAATGACTGTAATTCTTCAAAGCTCAAGCCTTCAACTTTTTCAAGAACTTTCATACCTTCAGGAGTTACGTCAATCACACATAAGTCAGTGTAAATGCGGTCTACACATTTCAAGCCAGTTGCTGGGTAAGTCAATTCAGCCACGATTTTTGGTTCACCTTTTTTGGTCACGTGGTCAGTCGTAATAAAGACTTTTTTCGCACCAACGGCCAAGTCCATTGCACCGCCTACGGCAGGAATGGCATCAGGCGCGCCAGTGTGCCAGTTTGCTAAGTCGCCATTTTCAGCGACTTGGAATGCACCTAATACTGCGATGTCTAAGTGACCACCACGCATCATGGCAAATGAGTCACCATGATGGAAAAATGAACCACCTGTGAGCATAGTGACGAACTCTTTACCCGCGTTGATCAGTTCAGGGTCTTCTTCGCCTGCAGGCGGTGGTGGACCAAATGCCAATAAACCATTTTCAGAGTGTAAGAACACGTCTTTGTCTGAAGGCAGGTAGTTAGAAATTTTAGTTGGTAAGCCAATGCCAAGGTTGACATAAGCACCGTCTGGAATGTCTTGCGCCACACGTTCAGCAATTTGGTCACGTGTTAATTTGGTATAGCTCATGATGTTCTCCTTCACGTGACAGTTATGCAGATTGTTCAGGTTGTTTTGCGCCAACAGCAACAACGTGCTGAACAAAAATACCTGGGGTGATAATGTGTTCAGGGTCTAACGCACCCAACTCTACCACTTCAGAAACTTGAGCAATGGTCACATCTGCCGCCATAGCCATGATTGGGCCAAAGTTACGTGCAGATTTGCGGTATACCAAGTTGCCCCAACGATCGCCTTGCTGTGCTTTAATTAAAGCAAAGTCTGCGCGGATTGGGTTTTCAAGAACGTAATCTTTACCTTCATAATTTAGGGTTGGTTTGCCTTCTGCAAGCAACGTACCAAAACCTGTAGGGGTATAGATTGGCCCTAAGCCCATACCTGCAGCCTGAATACGGCATGCCAAGTTACCTTGTGGCACAAGTTCAAGTTCGATTTTGCCTGCGCGGTAAAGTTCATCAAATACCCAAGAGTCAGACTGACGTGGGAATGAACAGATGATTTTACGTACTGCACCCGCTTTAAGTAATTTAGCTAAACCATAGTCGCCATTACCTGCGTTGTTGTTCACAATAATTAAATCTTTGATGCCAAGTTCAATCAAACCATCAATGAGTTCCGCTGGTTGACCTGCGGTACCAAAACCACCAATCATGATGGTTGAACCATCTTTAATTTGCGAAAGAACTTCTGTTAAAGAAGTTTGACTTTTATCAATCATAATGTGTCCTAGACAATTGCCTGTCCATTAACTTTTGGAACTTTGAGTTGAAGGTAGGGGCGCTGCTGAGTTGTCACGTTTGGTTAAAACCAAATGAGCGATCAAACCAATACAGATCCCCCAAAATACAGAACTTAGCCCTAAAAACTGCATGCCAGAGGCGGTTGCTAAAAAGGTGATGAGGGCTGCATCACGTTGTGATTCCTGACCCATTGCAACGGAAATATTGGTGGCAATAGCACCTAACAGTGCCAGACCCGCCAAAGCTGCAATCAGTTCTTTGGGCAATAAGCTGAATAGCATGACGATGCTGCCTGCAAATAACCCACCTAAAATATAGAAAATACCGTTTGCAACACCTGCAATATATCGCTTTTCTTTCAGTTCGTGCGCATCTTTACCTAAGCATAATGCTGCAGTAATAGAGGCAAGTACAATGGTAATTCCTCCCACACACGCAACGGCAAGAGAAGCGATACTGGTCGCACTAATAATAGGCTTAGCAGGCATGTCATAACCGCTAATTTTAATAATTGCCATACCCGGTAAAAACTGCCCAGACAAGCTGACTAAAATTAAAGGTAATGCCAAGTTTAAGGTTGAATTCCACGTCCATTCAGGTGCAATAAACTGTGGAATTGCCAAACTAAAATTGGTGGTGACAGGGTTAATTTTACCGAGCATTAAGCTGAGTATAATGCCTGCAGCAAGCACCCAAATCATGGCATAACGTGGACTAAAACGCTTTGCCAATAAAAATACCGCTAGCATCCCAAATACAATGTATGGCAGGGTATCGGTTGCAGTAAATAAGCCTAAGCCAAATTGAACCAAAATACCTGCCATCATGCCTGCTGCGACTTCTTGCGGAATCCAAGACAGGAGTTTGTCAAAATAACCTGTGATTCCAATCAAAAAAATCACCACAGCAGAGGTGATGTAGGCTGCAACTGCTTCATTCAGGGTAATATCGGGAAACAGTGTGACCAGCAATGCGGTACCGGGTGCAGACCAAGCGGTGACCACAGGCACTTTGTATTTAATGGACAAAAAGATACCTGCGACAGCAGCACCAATAGAAATTCCCCAAATCCATGAAATCATCATGTCTGGGGAAACTTGGGCTTGCTGTGCCGCTTGGAAAAAGATGATCAATGGCCCTGAATAGGAGATCAGCACTGCTAAGAATCCTGCAACAGTGGCTGAAATTGACCAGTCATTTTTTAAAGTTTGGAACAGGTGACTCATTGACGATTTGCCTCCTTGCGTCAAGCAATGATCCTGTTGAAGTTGGTCATGATCTTGGCTTAGCCCTGATCACCACCACCTACAGGTACAACGGTACCTGTCATGTACGATGATTCATCAGAAGCAAGGAACAGAATCGCATTCACTTGTTCCTGAATGGTGCCATAGCGACCCAAGAAGGTACGATCAATTGTTTGATCTACTACTTCTTGCATCCACGCTTGTTCTGATTCAGAAAGCGGGTTGGCATTACGTGGTACTTTACGTGGTGGCGCTTCTGTACCGCCAGTTGCAATAGCATTCACACGAATACCATCTTTGGCATGTTCAAAGGCGAGGGAAGCGGTTAAACCGTTTACACCACCTTTAGACGCCGAATATGGCACGCGGTTAATACCACGTGTTGCAATTGAAGATACGTTTACAATGGTACCTTTCTGGTTTTTCACCATTTCAGGCAATACTGCGCGGCAGCACCACATAGTAGGGAACAATGAACGATTCACTTCTTTGATAATTTCTTCTTCAGAAAATTCTTCAAAAGGTTTCATCCAAATTGCACCGCCTACGTTGTTGATGAGCACATCAACACGACCATAGGTTTCAAGTGCTTTAGCAACCACAGATTCTGCACCTACAAAAGTTTCAAGGTTGGCTTTTACGGTTACTGCATCGCCACCGTGTTCTTCAATTTCGGCCAACACTTCTTCTACATAGGGAGAAAGGTCTGCCATAACCACTTGGGCACCTTCACTTGCCACTTGTAAAGCCACACCGCGACCAATGCCTTGAGCGGCACCAGTCACGATTACAACTTTGTTTTCAAATCTTTTTGTGCGATTCATTTTATTCTCCGACTGCGTTTATTGAATGTCTAACAAACTTAGTTGGCAGAGAATTTTTCAAATAGGAAGCTTGCAGGTTTAACACCTTCTGCATCTAACCAGCCACGTACCGCTTCTACCATTGGCACTGGACCACATAGGTAGATGTCTACATCACCACCGTTGAGCCATTCGTTTTCGATATGGCCAGTCACGTAACCTTTACGCTCATGTGCAGATTCTGGATTTGCCACTACAGTGCGATACTCGAACCAAGAGAATTTTTCTTGTAGTTCGTTTAATTTTTCAATTGCGACTAAGTCAAAGTCATTGGTCACACCAAAGACTAAACGTACAGGGTGCTCAGAACCTTTTTCTTCAAGCACTTGCAGCATAGACATAAATGGCGCAATACCTGTACCACCCGCTAACATCACCACAGGGCGTGCTACATTACGTAGGTAGAAGCTACCAAATGGACCAGTAAAGGTCATTTTGTCGCCAGCTTTAGCGTTTTGGCTTAAGAATTCGCTCATTTTTCCGTTTGGTACGTTACGTACCACAAAGCCAGTTAAGCGGTTACCAGGCTTAGAGCTGAAAGAATACGAACGAGTTTCTGTTGTACCAGGAATACCCACATTCACATATTGACCTGCAAGGAAGTGAATGTCTGGTTGACCTTCATCTAACTGAATATCAAAGGTAATAGTCGAGTCAGATAAGTTTTCAACACGTGCCAATGTACCTTCAAATACATGAATTTCAGTTTTACATACATCAGAAGTGGCTTGAATTTGGAATACTGCGTCTGAAGTTGGTTTACATTGGCATGCAAGAATATAGCCTTGTTCAGCTTCTTCTGGTGTCAATGCATCTTCAATATAAGTTTCTTCAGGCATGTCATACGAACCTGATTCACAAAACGCACGGCACGTTCCACATGCACCGTCACGGCAGTCCAAAGGAATATTGATCTTTTGACGGTAAGCTGCGTCTGACAGTGTTTCACCATCTGTAACAGAAATAAAACGTGTAACGCCATCTTCAAATTGAAGTGCAATATTGTGGTTTGACATGGCTGAATATCCTATAGAAATCTTTAAAACTTGACCTTTCAGCCAAAATTCCATCTGGCTGAAAGGTTTACCTAGCTGTAAATCAATACAGTCTTAGAGGTGGTAGATATCGATTACTTGGTTGATGTAATCGTTTTTCAGCACCACGTACTTGCTTAAAATTTGCGGTTTGTCGCCAGAAAAATCAATTTCATAGCGCGACATACCAAAGTAGCTGTAGTTAGTTTTGTAACGGAAACTTAAAGTGTTCCAGTTAAAACGTACAGTGACTTTATCGCCATCACGTTCAACAATTTCAATGTTGCTGATGTTGTGGCTTGTGCGTGTATCTGGCATTGTTGCAGATGAACGCTCAGTTTTGATACGGAACACACGGTCTTCTAAACCTTGACGGTCTGGATAGTAAATCAAAGAGATTTCAGACTGTGGATCTTGAGTTAAACGGTCATCGTCATCCCAAGCTGGCATCCAGAAAGAAGCAGTAGGAGCGTAGCACTGTAACCACTCATCCCATTGCTCATCATCTAAGAAGCGAGCTTCTTGATAAAGGAATTGAGCAATATTTTCTAAAGTAATCGCGCTCATGCGTTTTCTCCTTCAGTAGATGCAGCAATTTCTTTTTCAGTCGCAATACCTTTTTTGATTAGATCTAACCAATGTTGGTGCTGTGAAAGATATAAACCTTCGTCTTCAGTTTTAATACCTGAAAGTTTTGGTTTTAAACCGATTTCGTTTGCAGCATCGTCTGGACCTTGGATCCAATGCTTAGAACCACGGCACATATCGTTCCACTCAAGTGCGATACCTGCGTAGCCAACTTGACATGCACGGAATTCTTCAAGATCGTCTGGTGTAGCCATACCTGATGCGTTAAAGAAGTCTTCGTACTGACGAATACGGCGTGCGCGTGCTTCTGGCTCTTCACCTACAGGTGCGATACAGTAAATCGTCACTTCAGTCTTATCGACAGAAAGAGGACGTAACACACGAATTTGTGAACCGAACTGATCCATGAAGTACACGTTTGGATAGATACACAAGTTACGTGAACGCTCGATCATCCATTTCGCCATTGCTTCACCGAATTGCTCGGTGTATTCATCTTTCTTGGCAAAGTTAGGACGGTCTTCTGGGTTAGCCCATTGAGTCCAAAGGAGCATGTGACCATTTTCAAAGCCGTAAGAACCACCGCCTTGTTTGCCCCATGAACCTGCGCTCATTGCACGGATGTTATCGCCAGCTTCTTTTTCTTTACGTTGCTGAGTTGTTGCAGCGTAGTTCCAGTGTACTGCAGACACGTGGTAACCATCGGCACCGTTTTCAGCAGTTAACTTCCAGTTACCTTCATAGGTGTAAGTCGAAGAACCACGTAAAACTTCAAGACCTTGTTGAGATTGACCCACAATCATGTCAATGATTTTAGTCGCTTCGCCTAGGTATTCTTCTAAAGAAGGAACATCTGGGTTTAAGCTACCAAACAAGAAACCTTTATAGCTTTCAAAGCGGGCAACTTTTTTCAAGTCGTGTGAACCGTCTTTGTTAAAGCAATCTGAATAACCTGCATCTGCTGGGTCTTTTACTTTTAACAACTTACCAGAGTTGTTGAAAGTCCAACCGTGGAATGGGCAAGTATAAGTTGCTTTGTTACCACGCTTGTAACGACATAATTGTGCACCACGGTGTGAACACGAGTTGATCATGGCATTCAATTCGCCATTGCGGTTACGCGCAATGATGATTGGCTGACGACCAATGTAAGTGGTGTAGTAGTCATTGTTGTTTGGAATTTGGCTTTCATGTGCCAAATAAACCCAGTTGCCTTCAAAAATGTATTTCATTTCTAGGTCAAACAGGGCTTGGTCTGTGAATACTGAACGGTGTAATTTAAATTCACCAGATTCAAAATCATCAACCAATAATTCGTCAATACGGTCTAAGTGGCTAGTATTGATAACAGGAATACGAGGCATGTCCTTTCTCCGACTTTCCAAGGAGGGCAGTCATCGGGATGGGGCAACGACCACATCCCGATTCCATTTCAAATTATGCGCTTGCGCGGCGACGTTCAACTTCAGTAGAAGGAACGCCAGCTTGATCTTTCTGAAGAACAATGTTGAACTGGATGTGTTTGAAAGGACCTTTCAGACCACGTTTTGCAATTTCAGCTTCATCAGTCACGTCAACCGCAGTTGCCACCAGACCTTCACGAGTCGCGAATGCAAAGTCATCCCACAGGTATTGGTCGCCTTCAATATTGAATTGAGTAGTCAGCTTGCGGTAACCTGGTGCAGATACGAAGTAATGTACGTGCGATGGACGGTTACCGTGACGGCCTAGCTTGTCCAGTACAAACTGAGTTGTACCTTCTGGAGGGCAGCCATAACCCACTGGCATTGTCGTCAATGCAGTATATTGACCATCGGCAGCGGTAATGATGCTGCGACGCAGGTTAAAGTCAGACTGTGACTTGTCAAAGAATGAGTAGTTGCCCAGGCTGTTGGCATGCCAGATTTCAACTTTAGCACCTTCAACACGGTTGCCGTCAGTATCAGTCACTGTACCTTCAATGATCAGCGTCGGGATTTTGCCTTCTTCAGAACCATCGTCCATACGCGCAAAGCTTACTGTTTCAGGTGCGCCAGAGACATAAAGTGGACCTTCAATCGTACGTGGCGTACCGCCAGTAATGCCTGCTTTAGCATCCGCTTCATCAGCACGTAAGTCTAGGTAGTGTTCCAGACCCAAACCTGCAGCCAATAAACCTAATTCGTTCGCTTGACCGGCATCAGTAAAGTATTCCAGACCTTTCCACAGTTCTGACTGAGAAATATCAAGATCTTCGATCGCTTGGAAAAGGTCACCCAATAAACGCACAACAACTTGTTGTACACGTTCATCTACAGGGCCTGTCGCTGTATCAACGTTCATTTGCTTAACTAATGCATCAATTTCTTGGCGATTCATTTTCATTCTCCTTGGAGGTGTGCTTTGGTGGCGAATATCTCTGGACTAAAAACGAGATAATTGGCTGCCACTTTCCTTGTTTACTTGGTTTGCTAAATGTTTACTTTGGTGCTGGAGTAAGGTGCTTACTCCAGTTTCCGAATTAAATCAGGTGTCATCTTCACGAATTGATGAAGGGTGGCGGTTCAATGCCATCACTTCAATATTCATATAAGGGTAGAGCGGAAGACCTTGCAGAATGTTGTGCAGTTCTTCGTTGCTCTCTACATCAAAAATACTGATGTTTGAATATTGGCCAGTAATACGCCAAATATGACGCCACTTGCCTTGACGCTGTAATTCCTGCGAATATGCTTTTTCAACGGCTTTAATTTCGTTAGCTGTTTCAGCTGGCATATCCAATGGAATGTTTACATCCATACGTACGTGGAAAAGCATGGGTTTCTCCTAATTACTGACGACGCAAGTTGTCAATTTTGTCTTCATCCAACTCAATACCTAAACCTGCACCTGTTGGAAGGTGTAATTCAAAGTCTTGGTACTGAAGTGGAGTTTTTAAAATTTCTTCGGTCAGCAATAACGGACCAAATAATTCTGTGCCATAAGCTAAATTCTGGAAGGTCGAGAACACATGCGCAGATGCAATCGTGCCGACAGGGCCTTCAAGCATTGTGCCGCCATATAGGTCGATGCCTGCCAACTGTGCAATTGTTGCAACTTCACAACCTTCGATTAGACCCGCAGATTGGGCAACTTTAACTGCAAATACAGATGCAGCATTACGTTTTGCCAATTGATAAGCGCTTTGTGGGCCCATCAATGATTCATCTGCCATGATGGCAATATCAAATTTACGTGTTAAACGCTCCATGGCATCAATGTTGTCAATTGCACATGGTTGTTCAATTAAATCGACACCACCATCTTGTAAAAGCTGGATGCCTTTAATTGCTTCAAGTTCTGACCAAGCACGGTTTACGTCTACACGAATAGAAACGTCTTTACCCAATGCTTGTTTGATTGCCAATACGTGTTCTACATCTTGCTCTACTGGGCGTGAACCGATTTTGAGCTTGAATGTGTTGTGGCGTTTAGCCGCAATCATTTTTTGTGCTTCAGCGATGTCTTTTTCTGTATCGCCAGATGCAAGTACCCATAACACAGGAACCGAGTTGCGTAGGCGACCACCTAAAATTTCACTTAAAGGTTGGTTTAAGCGCTGCGCTTGAATATCTAATAAAGCAGTTTGAATGGCACATTTCGCGAAACGGTTGCCATTGATATTCTTTTTAATGACCTGTAAAGTTTGCGCAACATTCAAGCCAGCTAAAGTTTTTAGCAATGATGCGAAATATGTTTCGATATTGGTTTTTACGCTTTCTGGGCTTTCTTCACCATAGCCCAAGCCGCCAATCGTGGTTGCTTCGCCCCAGCCAACAAAACCATCTTCAGTGGTGATTTTGACTAATACAAGGGTTTGGGTTTGCATGGTTGCAACCGCCATCTTGTGTGGACGGATGGTTGGTATTTCCACCAGCAAAGTTTCTACTGACTTATACATGGTATGCCCTTCATATCATTGCTTTATTACAGTTATGTGATATACCTTAAAAGAATAAATTGCATTGGTCGAAGATCAAATATGCATTTTTTTATACTTAAAAGGTATTTTGAGCTATGGAACTCAGACATTTACGTTATTTTGTTGCTGTTGTAGAAGAGCAAAGTTTCACCAAGGCAGCAGAAAAACTCTTTATTGCTCAACCACCTTTGAGCAGACAGATCCAAAATTTAGAACAAGAGCTTGGAATTCAACTGTTTGAGCGTGGAAGTAGACCGCTTAAGACCACCGAAGCAGGCCAATTCTTTTACCAACATGCCGTTAAACTTTTGTCTAATGCGGAAGAAATCAAGTCGATGACAAAACGTGTCGGTATTGCTGGTCGTACTGTGACTATTGGCTTCGTTGGTTCTTTATTGTTCGGATTATTGTCAAGAATTGTGTATTTGTTTAAGCAGCAGCATCCGCATTTAAAAATAGAAATGGTGGAAATGACCACCAATGACCAAATTCAGGCACTTAAAGAAGGGCGTATAGATGTTGGATTTGGACGCTTAAGAATTTCTGATCCTGCAGTTAAACGTATCTTATTACGTGAAGAACGCTTGATGGTTGCAGTACATTCGAGCCACCCATTTGCGGCACAAAAAGAAGGTGTATATTTGGCGGATGTTGTTGATCAACAACTATTTTTATATCCAAATCACAACAAGCCAAACTTCTCTACCCAAATTCGTGGCGTGTTTTCTGAGTATGGTTTAGAACCTCGCAAAATTCGTGAAGTGCGTGAATTACAATTGGCGTTGGGTTTTGTTGCTGCAGGTGAGGGCTTGTGTATCGTGCCAGAAAGCGCACAAAATATTCATTTGGCACATTTGCACTTTATACCTTTATTAGATGACTCGGCTGTAAGTCCTGTGTTTATGGCAATTCGTAATATGGATGAAAGTGAAGACATTCGATCTTTGTTTGACTGCATTTATCAAGTTTATGATTTGGAAGCATTTACTTATGATCGCAATGTATTCTAGTAAAGCCATATAAAACAAATATTTATAACTATATTTTTTATATAAAAGCACAGATATTTTTAACAAAATACTGTTATGTGAATTGCCTGAAAAAACTTTTTTATGCATCACATTACAGTATTTTTTTTCGCCTTGTTATTTTTATCTGTTTTAAAATCAATATCTTATAAAACTATAGACTTTTTAGGTATGTATCCATGCCTATTCAGTTTTGGACAAATTTTAACTTATTATTCATTGTGTGCATCTGAGTTGGAGTAACGGACTTCACAATTAGGAGGTGAAGCAAGATGCAAAGCAATAAAATTAATATTAATACCTTGATTGACGAGGCCAAGTTCACGCCATTCCATTGGGGCGTATTGTTTTGGTGTTTGATGATCATTATTTTTGACGGTTACGACTTGGTCATTTATGGGGTTGCATTACCACTACTGATGCAAGAGTGGGCGCTCAGTGCAGTACAAGCAGGTTTACTGGCCAGTACGGCATTGTTTGGCATGATGTTTGGTGCCATGACCTTCGGTACCTTATCGGACAAGTTAGGTCGTAAAAAGACCATCATGATCTGTGTGGCTATTTTCAGTGGCTTTACATTCTTAGGTGCGTTTGCAAGTAATCCAGTTGAATTTGGTATTTTACGTTTCCTTGCTGGGCTTGGTATTGGCGGTGTAATGCCAAACGTTGTGGCCCTTATGACAGAATATGCGCCAAAGCGTATTCGTAGTACTTTGGTTGCGCTGATGTTTAGTGGTTATGCCATTGGCGGTATGACTTCAGCATTGTTGGGTGCATGGTTAGTGCCAGAGTTTGGTTGGAAAATCATGTTTTACATCGCAATTATTCCATTGGTGGCTTTACCATTAATTTGGAAATTCTTGCCTGAGTCACTCATGTATTTGACCAACAAGAAAGAAATTGAGCAAACCCGTAGTATTGTGCAAAAAATTTCACCAAGCCAACAATTAAATGGTGACACTGAGTTTGTACTGAATGAAGTGACTAAAGGCGATGAAGCACCTGTAAAAGCATTGTTCCAGCAAGGCCGTATGTTCAGTACGTTCATGTTCTGGATCGCATTCTTCATGTGCTTGTTAATGGTTTATGCTTTGGGCAGCTGGTTACCAAAATTAATGATCCAAGCGGGTTATTCATTGGGTGCAAGTATGATCTTCCTATTCGCACTGAATATTGGTGGCATGATTGGCGCAATTGGTGGTGGTGCATTGGCTGACCGCTTCCATATCAAAAAAGTACTCACCATTATGTTTATCTGTGGTGCAGCAGCATTAATTCTGCTTGGCTTTAACAGTCCACAAATTGTGTTGTACACCTTAATTGCAGTTGCTGGGGCAGCAACCATTGGTTCACAAATCTTACTTTATACTTTCGTCGCACAATATTACCCATCTACTGTACGTTCTACAGGTATGGGCTGGGCATCAGGTATTGGTCGTATCGGCGCGATCGTTGGACCTGTCTTAACTGGCGCATTATTGACCATGAATTTACCGCACCAAATGAACTTCTTTGCTATTGCGATTCCAGGTGTAATTGCTGCTTTAGCGATCTTCATGGTGAATTTAAAAGCTTCAGTAGATGCGAAAGCCCTTACAGAGCCTGCGGTAGAAAGCAATCCGATTGCACAAAAAGCAACCCAATAATTTCTATACCTTTCAATTAATCTTTCGTCATCAATGATATAGATCGCCATCGTAAGAGATGGTGATCTGTTGCTAGAATTTGATGGCACAATAACAAGCGAGTTTAGGATGAACGCGAAAATATTAACCCAATCTACACATTTTCAATCTACAACGGTTCGACCAACAATGCAGCGTACGCTCATGATGAGCATGATTGCATTGAGCATGGGCGGTATGAGTGTTGCAGCACAAGCGCAAACTCAACAGCAAAAAGAAATTGAACAACTTAGACAAGAAGTTCAGGCTTTACGTGGTTTGATTGAGCAGCAAAAAGTACAAAATGCGCAAACAGCAAGTGCAATTGCCAATGTACAACGCAGTTCAGCAAGCCCGAGTCCAATTCTGAAAACAGCCAAAGGTGCTGAGTTCAACTTATATGGTAATGTGCGTTTAGATGCGTCTTATCAGGTTGAGGGCAGTAGCCGAGATTTGCCATATAACCACATTAATGCAGTGGCGTTAGGAGGCAATAATGAAAGTAGTGATCGTTTAAGATCAACGCTTTCTGCTACACGTTTAGGTTTGGATTTTAAAAGCCCAGTGGGCGATCGAGACGTAAAAGGTAAAATTGAAGTCGATTTCTTGGGCGGTTCAAATTTTGATAATTTACGTATTCGTCATGCTTACTTAAATTATGGCAACTGGTTAATTGGTCAAACTTGGTCAAACTTTGCCATTCCAGACTATATGCCAGAAACCATTGATGCTTTGGCATTTGTAGGTGGTGCAGTAAAACGTACACCTCAGGTACGTCATACTACAAAATTTAGTCCACAAACTAATTTGGTGGTGGCTGCTGAAGACCCTAAAGATGCCACAATTAGCCAGCGTTTACCTGCATTAACAGCACGTTTAAATCATCAATTTGCAGATAATTTAAATGTTAGTATTCGTGCGATGGGACATGAAAAACGTATCAATTCTGATGAAGAAATGGCTTGGGGCGTCGGTGTCGGTGCAAAATATGATGTTGTACCAGGCACGACTTTAAAAGCCGATTATTACCATGTAAAAGGTGATAGCAGCTTTGTGTCATTCACGAATAAAGGCGTGGTTGCTCAGACAAATGGTAGTCTTATTCAAAGCGAGTTTGACTCAATCATGGTTGGTATTACACAAAAGTTTGGTGACAAAGTGCATGGTACTTTAGGTTATGGTTATATGAATTTTGACAAAGACCCTAACTATATTGCAGCTACACCAGACAAGACTACGATTAACAAAGATTTATGGCAAGCTTGGGCAAACGTATTCTATAGCCCTCGTAAACCGTTAAGCTTTGGTCTTGAATATGTTTATGGTGAGCGTGAAGCATTCGGTGAAGCTGCGAATGGCAGTAAAACAGGTGAAGATAATCGTTTAAATCTCGTGGCGATTTATAACTTCTAAAATTGCACTTTCAACTACAAAAGAGCTGAGTCAAAAACTCAGCTTTTTTATTGTCGGGTGATCGGCTCTGTAATTTTAGGCATGAGTATATTGCGTGATGTGCTGTTGTATCACCTCAGACAAAACATCTAGTGCAGCAGCAATATTACTGTTCCAAGCAAAAGAACAGTTTAAACGCATAAAGTTTTGGCTGACTTGTTCAGAACGGAACAACTGACTTGGCGCAATGCCAATCTTATTTTGAATCAATTGCTGATAAATCGTATAGCCATCTATATATGCAGGCAGTTCAATCCATAAAAAGTAACCACTAGAATAGTAGTGAATTTTACAAGCTGGGTTTAAGCGCTGTTTCAATTGCTGATAAAACACTTTTTTATGTTTTTCCAATTGTTTGCGTAATTGACGCAAATGTTTTTCATAATGATGATGCGAAAGAAAATCCACCAAAGTATTTTGCAGTAAGGGACTTGCAGAAACCGTGCTCATGAGTTGCAAATGCTGAATAGCATTGGAAAATTGTCCTGCATAAACCCAACCAACCCGCACAGCAGAACCCAAAGTTTTAGAAAAAGAAGCGCAGTGCAGTACCCGTTGTTGTCGGTCAAAATACTTCATGGGTAGCGGTTTTTGCGTTCCGTAATACAATTCTTGATAGACATCATCTTCAATTAAATACACTTGATATTCTTCAAGCAAACTCGCAATGCGTTGCTTAATTTCATCTCTGACACTAAAGCCAATAGGGTTATGAATATTCAACATCAACCAGCAGACTTTAATTGGGTATTGTTTTAAGGCTTGTTCAAATGAGTCTAAATCGAAACCTGAAACAGGGTGTTCTGGAATGGTAATCACCTGTAAACCAAGACGTTCAGCCGCTTGCCATGCACCATAAAAAATAGTTTCTTGTAATAGAATAAAATCTCCAGGTTTGGTCAAAGCTTGTAATGACAAATTGAGCGCATCTAATGCGCCAGATGTAATGACAATGTCATTTGCATGGGTGGGTATGCCTTGTAAACAGTAGCGATTTGCAATTATGGTTCTTAATTCATAATTGCCCGGTGGCATGTGGTCGTGGCTAAAATAACTGCTTTTTCGCTTGGCGTGCTGCGCTAAAATTTGCATTAACTTTGGGTTAAACAGTAATTCTGCATTGGGAAAGGCAGAGCCTAAAGGACTGACATCTGCAGACTGAATTGATTTTAAATAGCCAAAGACCAAAGAGTTCATTTGAATATGTGCATTTAAACTCAAACTGCTTGGTACAGGTCGTTCAGTTTGATTGAGACGTTCTGCGACATAAAACCCCGACTTTTGTTTAGCGTAAACCAATCCCTGAGCTTCAAGTTCTTGATAAGCGTTTAGCACGGTCATTAAGCTATAACCACTGATTTGTGATTGTTCTCTTAACGAAGGTAACTTGCTATGTGCTTTCCATGCACCATTTTCAATGAGTTGCCGAATGTTCAACGCCAATTGTTCAGATTTATACATGGTATGACTCAAGCATTTTTTGCAGCTGTTACTTATTTTGATCTATTTTTAGGTTTAAAACATTAAATAATTTCTGTTTTTATAACAGATTGGCATGTATCTAAAATCAACTGTTATAGTTTTTAATGAATATTTTGTATCTACAGCAATGCTTTAGAATTTTACATAATCTGTATATCCCCATAATCTGGCTAGATTGGAGTCGATATGCAAGAAGATAACTCACGCAAACCACAGAAATATGCCGATAGCAGTATTTCAGACAAAGCATTTAAGCACATGATTATTTGGTTTACCGTGTATGTAGCTTTATTTTGTATCGGCGTGGCTGTTGTGGTGAATTTAGATAAGTTCTAAACAGTTTTTAAATAACAGCACACCTATAATCGCTTCAAGATATGAAAAACATTCATTTGAATTTTAATGAATGTTTTTTTTGTTTATAAAAGAGATCGTAAGCGCATAACTCAAAAGCAATAAAGATCGCAAAAATAACGGAATAGGCGTAAATTATAACTTTATCAGTAAAGCATTTGTGGTTGCAATGATTTCGAGTTGGGTGCTCTTTACCTTAATGGCTGCATTTATGCAGGCATGGCGCAATGCCTTTCAAAAACAACTCAGCACAAGTGTAGATGTTTATGGCGTGACTTTGGCACGTTTTATTTTTGCCTTGCCTTTTGCATTGGCGTATTTAAGCATTTTACAATGGCAGCAGCCTGTTCAAGCCAAACTACATTTTAGTTCGGTGTTTTGGCTGTATATCATTATTGCAGCAGTGTGTCAGATTTTAGCCACGGCTTTAATGGTAAAACTGTTTCAACAAAAAAATTACGCAGTAGGTGTCGGGCTTGCCAAAAGTGAAGCAGTTTTAGCCGCAATTGTAGGCGTGATTTTCTTACAAGAACATTTAAGTGCATTGGCTTGGTTCGGCGTTGCGATAGGCGGTATTGCGGTATTTCTACTCAGTAAAGGCAATCAACGCAGTGATTTTTCATTCACGACTTTAGCCATTGGAATCGGTAGTGGACTCAGCTTCGCGGTGACTTCTTTATTGGTGCGTGAAGCCAGTCTAGAACTCGATTTCTTACCGTTTATTCATCGTGCTGCATGGGTTTTGGTGTGGGTTATTGGCTTACAATGTTTTATCTTATTGGCTTTTTTAGGCATATTTAAACGACATACCTTATATGCCATGTGGCAGCGGGTTGGATTAACTTTTAAAGTGAGCGTCTGCAGTTTTTTAGCATCATTGGGCTGGTTTAGTGCCATGAGTATGCAAACTGTGGCGATTGTGAAAACACTCGGACAAATTGAAATATTATTCAGCTTACTTATTTCAGCGTATTTCTTTAAAGAAAAACTTGCTCGTACCGATCATTGGGGATTGGGATTGGTCGTGCTTGCGGCAATGTTGGTTATTTGGGCGTAGCATCATATTTCAAAGCTAAGTAATTTCAAATTCATGTCATATCCGTTGCACTTCATTTGAGCATCTCAGAAATATAAAAATAAAGATTCTCTATCCGTACAATCTCGTTAGAATACTCACAGCTTATCTTAGAGAATTGTCATGTCTAAACCACAGCAAAAGCAAAAAAACTCAGCCTTGGCAGAATTGATAGAAGAACAAAAACTGCTCTGTGAAGAATTTGGTTCAGCCTATATTGCAGTGAGTGGCGATGATGTTGTCGCAGTTGCAGTCCAGACCTTAAATAAAGACCCAATTGTGGGCTTGCGTAAAGCGCCAGAAGGTGAAGAAAAAGTCGCGTGGTACATTTATGGCGGTGAATTGGGTGAAGATGAAGTGAACTTTGAAACCATGCCTGTGCGCGAGTTGCAAGATATTTTGCCTGACGTGCTTCCATATCTGGCTTTAGAACAAGGCTACCGCTTTATGATTGATGCTGATGACTATGAAGATGTCTGGAAAGAAGGCGATGAGTCTTAAGCTTATGCGCATGTCGAACATGGCAAAAATATCGGTGAGCATTATGCTTGGACTGCAAAGTCTGAGCGTAATGGCACAAGGTATTCAAGCGCAGCAGTTGGCACTTGAAGCATCATCTACACCTATTACAATTCCACATACAGCCAATGGGTTGACCCAAACACAATATCAAGATTTGTTAAATCAATACACGCAAATTGTGAATGACAGCAAAAAAATATTGGATGATCCTACGAGCCAAGCAACGGCAGAACAACAAAAACAGGCATTTTGTGCACGCTATCACGCCTATAAAAATATTGCTGAAATTTCCGAGTACAATCCAAACTTGTATCCTGCACCTGTGATGTTAATGGTGGCAAAGCGTTATTTAGAACAGCAGCACAACAGTTTCACGGCTTCAGGTATGACTGAACAAGTTTTTTGTGCAGGAGCTACATCTAAATAGTGTGATCTGCCTTATAAGTGAATAGCAAATTTAAAGATTGAAGATGCAGGCGTATAAAACCCCAAAAACTGGGGATTCCTTTTAAGCAGATTGTGAAGTCATACTTCATTTTTTATCAATTTTCATGCAAAACTAACTTTGCAAAGACTGTAGAATCTTTTAACTTGCAGGTAGTGAACTGAGGGATAGGCGACATAGATGAAATGGGATGAAATTGGCGAGCAGCCTTGTTCGATTGCACGAACCTTGTCGGTGATTGGTGACCGTTGGACGATGCTGATTATTCGTAATGCCTTTATGGGCATGCGTCGCTTTGATGATTTTCAACAACATTTGGGCGTAACGCGGCATGTATTGTCAGATCGTTTAAAGCGTTTGGTGGAACATGAAATTTTAGTCAAAGTGCCTTATGTAGAGCGCCAAGAACGTTTTGAATATAAATTGACAGAGAAGGGCTTGGAGCTTTATCCCTTAATGCTGTCTATGGCAAATTGGGCAGATAAATGGATGGATCAAGGTTTAGGTAAGCCTGTGGAATACATCCATAAAAATTGTGCTAAGACGTTTCAACCTGTCGTGGTATGTTCGGAATGTGGTGAAGAACTGCATGCCAAGCAAGTAAAACCACATTTTACCCCAGTGTATTATCAGTACATCCAAGCACAGCAGAATTTAAAACAAGCCTAAATCAGTGCTGTATTAATCAGCAACAGTTTGTCTATAAGCAGTTGGCTGGTTTAGGAATACCCGCTAAACGACTTAAATGCCGTGCCACCAAACCTGTATTAAATTTTTCCTGCAAAACAGCGTTGTTAATCTCTGGGCTTACAGTTTTCATTAAAAATTTGATTAAAGGACGGGTTGCAGGTGAGTGTCCAAATTGCTGATAAAATTGGCGTACAGCGTGCAAAACTTCAAAATGCCAAGCTGTGAGTTCAAGCTCTAAACTTTGCGCCAATTCTTGCGCCACTTGTTCATTCCAGACAGTGTAATCCAGCAAATGTCCATCTTGATCTAATTCTAGTGTCATCTCTTGTTTCATTCACCCTTAAAAATGCTTTGCATTGGTTTCATATCATTACGGCTTGCTATTTTAAGCTGATACAGCGCTGATGTGCTAAACACAGCGTTGCAAAAGCTGCATAATTAATCGGCTGTACATTTTCCGCCAAATGACCATTCAATATTTCTGCATCATTTTCCAGTACATATATTTTGTCTAGCTGGGCACAGAGTGGATGTTGCTGATGCAATACCGCATCACCCATAAGTACAACGCTGTCTTGCGGAGCATATAAGGCATTTAGCTCTGCTAAAATTGTTGCGGTGCTATCAAAGCTCGCTTGGATTAAATATAAATTTGCGTCAGACATGTTTTTCTCTTTAGATGTTTAGATATGGTCAAATGATCAATCAGATTGTTAAACCACCGATCAGCCTACCAATATAAAACTCGATCAAAGGTTTGAATCAGCTCCCGATTCAGTTCCACCCATTCAATCTCATGTACCGTATTTTTGATAAACGGCGAGTTAGCATGTTTATTTTCAATCAAAATTGGGCTGAGGTCATAAAACTCAAAGCTATCAACCAAGTTGGATGCCACTTTAAAGGCATGTTTTAGTGAATCAAAAGCCAGTTCTGACTGTAATAGGCTTAATGCCGCATCTTGTAATAATACTTTGACTTCACAACCAAAAGTTGCCAGTACCATTGTTGCAGACAAGCTTTCATGCACTTGTAAGCTGTTTAAATTGGCCTGACGTAAAACCACGAGTACAGTTTTCACACAATTTACCTTTTAAATGCAACAGATTTACAAAATGAATCGCTTAAAATTGAATCAGGCGTTCTGTGCTTTGCACTGCATCGGCCAGTTCGCCCAAGCCAACCAATTCAAAGCCTGCGGCTAAATTGTGTTGGCTCAGTTGATGGCGTTTGGCATTGTCTGCATCGCTAATACCACGTGCCAGTGCGGCACTTACACATACGGGTAAACGAATAGACAATTTTTGCCATTCTGTTTTGAGGTTGCGTTGATCATCGGGTACCCATTGCAACTCATTCGCTACAGCAACGCCATCTTGATAAAAAAACACACGAAAAGCCTCATTTTTCTGTTGTAAGGCTTGAGCAAGACCGAGTGCATGCCATGCATGAATAGAGGTTGGTGCGGAGGTTATTAGTAATAAGGTGCTCATCAAAATTCACTAATGCAATGTGCCAAGGCGCATTCAGACTTTATAAAAAAGGTAGTATAAATGATTTTAGTGACTGGTGGTTTAGGCTTTATAGGCTCACACATTGCATTAAGCCTAATGGCTCAAGGGCAAGAGGTTATTATTGTAGATAATTTATCCAATGCAAGTATGCAGACCTTAGAGCGACTTGAATATATTGCAGGGCGTTATGTGCCTTTTGCCAAATTAGATGTAAGAAACACGCCTGCGCTGAACAAAGTCTTTGAACAATATTCGATTACTGCGGTGGTGCATTGTGCAGGGTTTAAATCTTTAGAAGAATCGGTGCTTAAACCACTGGAATATTATAACGATAACGTCAGTTGTATTATGAGTTTATTGCGTTCCATGCAACGTACAGGTGTGCGTCGTTTAGTGCATCTTTCAAGTATAGCGGTCTATGGCAAGTCAGGATTGAATCTGGAAGAAAGCCAGAGTTTTAATTACACCTATGCCAATCCGTATGTGAAATCTCAGCAGATGGTTGAAGAAATCATCCGCGATACTTTTAGAACCGACAATGAATGGAATATCGCTATTTTGCGCTTGAGTAATATTGCTGGCGCGTTTGAACACGGTATTTTAGGCGAAGTCGTTGCTCCATTACCTAAAAATATTATTCCTTTGGCGATGCAAGTCGCAGTACAGCAGCGTGAAGCGATTGAGCTACGTCAGCAAGCCAATACTGCAGATCAAACCGCAGAACGCAGCTTTGTACACGTACTCGATGCCTGTGAAGCCGTAATCGCAAGTCTGCATTGGTTATTTCAGCAAACACATAGCTGTGAAGCCTTTAATATTGCAGGAGAAGTGGTTTCAATTCAGCAATTACTTGCACGTATTAGTGAAGTGACTGACACTGAGATTGCTACAGTTCCTGCAATTCATTATGAATATCCTGAGTTGGATCAGTTGGGTGCAGTCGTAGATAAAGCACAACAGTATTTACACTGGCAGCCAAAACGTAGTCTGGAAAAAATGCTAGAAGATGAATGGCATTTTTATCAAAATACGCTCAAGCATTAAAAGCAGCGCTATAACATTCGTTGAAAGGCGATTCACGAAGCCTCATAGCTGAAACAGATACAATGCAACGGAATTATTGATAATAATTATCATTTACTTGATTGTCTGGTTTTTATAAGATCAATATAAGAATACATGACATCATAACGAAATCACGAGGGAATGAGGCTGAACATGCAAACACGTATTGAACATGACACCATGGGTGAAGTTGAAGTTCCGAATGACGCGCTTTGGGGCGCACAAACTCAGCGTAGCTTACAAAATTTCAAAATTGGCAATGAGCGTTTACCACGCGCCATGATTCGCGCTATGGGTTTGGTTAAAAAAGCTGCGGCAATCACCAATGCAAACTTAGGGCAAATCCCGCAAGAGTTGGCGCAGTACATTGTCGGTGCAGCAGATGAAGTCATTGCAGGGCAGTGGGACAGTCAATTTCCTTTGGTGGTGTGGCAAACAGGTTCGGGTACGCAAAGTAACATGAACTGTAATGAAGTGATTGCCAATATCGCCAATCAAAAACTGGGGAATCCTTTAGGTGCACAAAAGCCTGTACATCCGAATGATCATGTCAACCGCGCCCAATCGACCAATGATTCTTTTCCAACTGCAATTCATGTGGCAGCGAGTTTGCAAATTAATGAACTGCTCATTCCTGCAGTAAAGAGTTTGCGCGATACGTTGCATGCGAAAAGTGAAGAATTTTCTGAAATTGTCAAAATTGGACGTACACATTTACAAGATGCGACACCATTAACTTTAGGGCAGGAATTTAGTGGCTATGTATCTCAATTAGATCATAGTTTAAAGCGTTTGGAACAGGCTTTAACAGGCTTGTATGAGTTGCCGCTTGGTGGTACAGCAGTCGGTACAGGCTTAAATGCACATCCTGATTATGCGGTACAGGCAGCGGAGCAATTGGCACAGCTTACAGGCTTAGCTTTTGTGACTGCACCAAATAAGTTTGAGGCTTTGGCAGGGCGTGATGCTGCAGTATTTGCTTCGGGTGCATTAAAAACTTTGGCGGTGAGTTTAAATAAAATTGCCAATGATATTCGCTGGTTAGCCAGTGGCCCGCGTTGTGGTTTTGGTGAGTTGCGTATTCCAGAAAATGAACCTGGTTCAAGTATTATGCCGGGTAAGGTTAATCCAACACAAAGCGAAGCGATGACCATGGTAGTTGCACAGGTATTGGGCAATGACACCACGATTAACGTGGCAGGTGCATCGGGCAATTTTGAGCTGAATGTATTTATGCCAGTGATCGCATATAACTTATTGCAATCTATTCAACTCTTGGGTGATGCCTGCAATAGCTTTAATGAGCATTGTGCCGTTGGCATTCAAGCAAACCGTGAAAAAATAGATCACTTTTTGCATGATTCACTCATGTTAGTGACCGCTTTGAATCCTGTAATTGGTTATGAGAATGCAGCGAAGGTGGCTAAAACAGCTTATAAGGAAAATAAAACCTTAAAGCAAGTTGCAGTAGAGCTGAATTTGGTCACAGCAGAGCAGTTTGATGAAGTGGTACGTCCTGAACAAATGATTGCACCGAATACCAAGTAATCAGTTTTAAACAAATTCAAGGTCTGTGTTTGTCTGCACATGATGCGAGGTAGACACAGACTTTGTTTATGAAAATCAGGGAAAATTTTGGGCATCCTTCCTTATTAAAATTATGTTGTGTATAATTACACAATGAACAGCAAAGACATTATTAAGCGTCTTGAGCAGGAAGGCTGGTACAAAGTGGGTGGTAAAGGCGACCATGAAAAGTATAAGCATCCTGAAAAGCCTGGACATGTTGTGGTACCACATCCACGTAAAGATATGCCAATAGGAACTCTACGCAATATATATAAACAGGCTGGTTGGGAGTGGAGGTAAAAATGTTATATCCAGTATATGTTCACAAAGATGAAGATAGCGCATACGGTTTAACCTTTCCTGACTTTGATGGATGCTTTAGCGCAGCAGATGAGATGCAAGATATTCAGCGCATGGCACAGGAAGCGGTTGAAGTTCACTTTGATGGTGAAGATATTCCGTTACCAGAACCATCAAGCCCAGAGCAATGGTTAGGTGATGAGCGATTTGGGGGGGGGTTTTGGTTGTTAGTTGATATTGATACAACAAAAGTAAATACAAAGTCTATTCGTATTAATATCAGCATGCCAGAAGCTTTAGTGAAACGTATTGATGCTGTTGCAAAAAAACAACATTTAAGCCGTTCGGCATTCTTAGCTAAAAGCGCGGAAATGGCGTTGCATTAATCAAGTAAAATATACTAAACCCAGCCTAAATGCTGGGTTTTCTATTGCACCTAATTTGAATGTAGAGGGGTAATTCATCCTAATACGATTTTAAATTTATGTGTTGGTGTAAAGACATAATTTGCATAACGGCAGAATAGGCTGCTACAAGGTGCTATCTAAATGTAATAGTTCAAAACCCGTCATTTAGTCGCATTAACCACTTTTAGATGCTTTCTTTTATGTCCGTTCCTTATTCAACTTACATTGATTAAGCTGCCATAATTGCTAGAATACGCAATACTTCAAAATACTGTTTTGCTAAAGTTTTGCATTTATTTTGCAAAATTTAATTTTTTTATAAGCAACTCAATATCTTAACTACGGAAATTTTCAATGCTCTCAATTTATTTATTGTATCGTTCATAATAAATTAACTATTTGATTTTAAAAACAAAAATAGGGTTAAAATTATTGAAAAATATGTCAATTTGGGTGCTTATGTAAACTATGTAAAACAAGGACTTATAATATAGTTTTGCAAGGCTATTTTGTGTCAGCACAGCCAATAAAAAAGCTCCCGAAGGAGCTTAGTTTGAAAACGGTAAATCGATTCCTATATCTGCATCATTCCATATAATTTCATGACCAGATGCATATCTCTCTGTCATTTTTTCTGAGGCATGTCCTGCTAATGTTTGAGCGGATTTTCCTGCTTTTTTATGCAAGTGAATTGCTAATGCTCTGATCTCATGGAAGCTTGGTAACTGTCTACCGCTTAATTCAGGATAGGCATTTGCTTTCTTAACAGCATTAAGAAATTCGCGTGAAACATATTGCGCTTCGAGTTGCGTCCAATGTGCTTTGGTTTGGCTTTTATTTTTGGTTTTACCTTTTGGCACACGATGGATGATAAAAGGACTAACCACATCGTCTTTACATCGATCTAAAACTTTTTGAAGTTCAGCATTAATTTTTATGCGAACGTATCCAGCACCTTCGAGTAATTCGAAATCGTCCTCGGGGTCATCGGTGGTTTTCGCTTGGGCGACATGCAAATATCCATCCCAAATGTCTGACCATTTCATGTTGACAATATCAATACGTCTTTGCGTTGTTAAAAGCGCAAGATCGATTGCATTTTTTAACCATTGCGGTGCTACATTACGAATGGCTTCAAGGCCTTCAAGCGTATGGCGTTTACGCTGCTTAATTCGATAACGTTTAATCGTTTGTGCAGCTGGATTGTCAGGGACCAAACCTTTACTGATTGCTAAATCGAAAATTTGAATAAGCAGGCTACGTGTTTCAATACTTGTTGACGCTGACAAACTATCAAGAAGATTGTTCACCATCAAAAGAGTGATAGAACTTAGTGGTAATTTTTCCCATTCATCACAACGGCTTAGGCTGTGAGTGTATGTTCGCAGAGAATTTGGGGCAAGTGGTCTGCCGTCTTTTCTGCGTTTTTCAGCTAAGAACTTTTTAGAAAATTCACCGAATGTCACTTCACCCATGACAGATGCAACTAAATCGGTAGCAGGGGTTAGCAGATCATTAAGTTTACGTGCCGCAATAATTGCTTTGGACTTATCATCACCCATACCGTGAAATTTACCCGTAATAGGGTGGCGGTATCTCCAAGTGTTGACACCGCTTCTATATAGGTTGGCAGGTAAATCCTTATTGCGCTTGGTGCGAGGACGAGTCATTTCTTAGTTTCCTAAGACCTTATCAACTAAATCATTACCAGTTTGCTTTTGATAAACGTTCCAGTTGATATACCACAGTTTGCCTTTTTGTTCGGCAGGGAGTCTACCTAGTTGACATTGTCGCACAATTGTTTGGCGAGTAGGAGGTGTTCCATCCTCTCCATATACCCGCTTAATAAATTCAGAAACTTTAATTAAACAGGTCATTCGCTTTGCTCCTGTGCCGCCTCAACGCCAATTGCAATAAGCTCTTGCAAGCGATCATGAGTAACAATCTCTTGACCTAGCTTATTTGCCTCATGTTCCTTGGCTGCTTGCCATGCATCAAACATGATATTTTCTTCATAACTGGTTATATCAAGATTATCAGGATGCGTTAAAACCCATCTGCTAAACGCTTCTCTTTCTTTCTGAACATCCATCACGCCACCTCATTCCGTTGAAAACACTTAATTTCAACATCTCTTGGAGCTTCAATTACTAATCTTGGTTGGAATCCATTACGATAATCTTGTGGCTCAATGCGCATCGGCCACTTTGGAAAATCAACATCCTCGCAATCTGGGTCATGGTTGGCGACTCCAATCATCCATGTTCCAGAGTTGTTAGGGCAAAAGTGACCAGTTACTACAATTGCGTATTCACCTGACTTCACTAAATATTCAATAGGCTTCCCAGAAGCACAGTTATCATAATCATCATTAAAGTGATTAGTTTCACCGAACTTATCATCTGAATAACCTTCAAAAATTAATTTCACTGAATCCATCACGCCACCATCAAATAATTAAAATTTTTAGCACGACTGAGTTCTGCATTTGCTTCACGTTCTAAGCGCGTAAAAAAATCAGCTGCTTCATTTAAATAGCATCTACAAAACTGTTTAAATTTGCGCTGGCACGCTTCATTCATTAAATAGTCTTGCTGTGCTTGTCCTTTGTGACAGAAGATTTTCAAAACACTGTCGCCACGACGCATCACCAATGCATCTTTTTTAAGTTGTGGTTTGTAGCCATCGCAGTGCAACCAATATGAAAAAAGGTTGGTAAATTTATGGGGGATTCGGGTCATCATGCCGCCACCTCAGCTTGGGTGCTATAGCCAATACCTTTGAACAATGGATTTAAAGCTGAAATGTCCAATTGTTTTTTAGCTCGTGTAGCAGCGACATAGAGTAGACGGGCTTCATCATCGGTTAAGATTTTTTCACCTGGTTCAACAGCTTCTTTATAAAAGAAGTCACCACCAAGTTTTACTTTGTTGAACTCAAGTCCTTTGGACTTATGTGCCGTTGTAACAATGCAGTCAAAGTCATTAGAGTTACTTTTTAACAATGCCTCGATTAATGCATGCTCACCAACTTTATTGATTAAACTGACCAAAGGCTTTAGGTCATTACCTGTTACTTCTTCTGTGTATTCAGTAACTTCTTCCCAGCTAGAAAAGCCTTCAAATACACTGCCATCGTGGACTTTGATACCAGACTTAATTTTTTTAGCATCCTCAATATTTTTGAGTAAAGAGCCAGTATCTACCTCTAAACGTGGTTCACGTCCAATTTTTACCAGTTCAACCATATTGGAGAGGGCTGCAGCATTTGTTCGGTAGATAAAAGCATCTGCAACCATATCGGTGATTTCACCAACATGAGAATCAATCTGTTCAAAGCCACGTAATGGAATTTCTTCATCTAAAACATTGAACAAAATTTTATTAGCTAAATCGGCAATGTTTTCCCCAAAACGGAATGATTGGCTTAAACGTGTTTCCGTAATATTCAGTGACTGCATAGCATTAACAGCCCCACGGAAAGCATAGATTTGTTGGTGACGATCCCCAACATATATTACCTGTGCACGTTGATTGTTGAGTACATTCAACATGATTGGGTCCGCATCCTGCGCTTCATCAAATAAAATAAAGTCCGCATTGATGACTGGATTGCTTAATGCCCAATATTTTAAATAGTGGTCATGCTCCAATCGGTTAATACCCGTAGGATTAAGAATGTCATTCCAATAGTCGTAAGCTTTAGGTAGTAGGGTATTCGCTAATTCAGCACGATAAGTGTCATCCATCCAATCAGGCAAGGCAGCGTAGACGTGCGATATTTGAATTTCAGCATAATTTGAACGGCAGAAATATCCGACTGCATTCATCATTGCTGTGGCCATTCGTTTAGAGTTGAACAATCGTGTTTTATCATCTTCGCCACGTTGTTTAACCAGTGCTACAGGTACCTGATAATTTTCGAGATCATGGCGCGATGCTAATTGATTCGCCATTAAGCGACGATTTTTTAATTTGTTGGTAAGCCAACGGGGTACTGAGTTATAAGCAAGACTATGGAAGGTTTTGCATTTAACATTATGGTTAAATTTAGACTGTGCTTCAGTTGCGATGGCTTTATTAAAAGCCAGGTACATACCGTGCTGGCCTTTCTTTGCATTGCCAATTAGTTTTAGGGTAGAGGTCTTACCAGCTCCTGCGTATGCAGTAACTTTGCAAGATTGTCCTTGTAACGCCATATCAATGGCATGTTGTTGTTCAATAGTTGGATTCATGTCTAATCTCACTATTGGTACCCTCATTGCTGAGGGCACCATGCCAAAGTTAAGGAGTCAATTCAGCTGCTTTGCGTTCGTAAATTGCGTTGATCTTGTCGATTTGAATATCAGTTAAGCCTGATGTATTAGGTTCAAAACGCTCACCCATAATCTTATTGATAGTTTCAACATCAGCTGCTTCTTCAAGATCAACAATCAGCTGCAGGTAGAACTTTTGCCAGCCATGAGCATTTTTAATATCCGTTTGAGCAGGTTCACCTAAATCGGTAGGTACGGTACTGCTGACTACTTTTAACTGTTCTAGTGTTTCGGTTGCATTGATTTGCATTATTAATGCATTGACATCAAATGCAGGACCAGAATCCATTTCAATCACAGTTTCTACTTCTTCGCGTGATTTAAGCTGCTCTTTCATACCACTAACACCTGCATGCTTTTTAACAGGCTGCACTTGAGGAGTAATATCTATTTCTTCACGTTCAATGACTTCATCAGGTGTATAAACACCAAGAATCACATCAGGGCAGTACAGGCGTGCCCAACGTTTAGTTGCTAAATATGCGATTTGTTGACGTGGATCAGCTGACCATAGTGGTGAGTTGCGCACAGACCCTACTTGAGCCATAGAAATATCAAGTACACGCGGTTCGTTTTCTCCACGTAGTGTTGCTGAAACACGTACACCAAGATTAGATGATTTATCATCTTTACCATTTACTTTTGACCAATCGCCATACCATTCAAAGTGTAAGCGTTCCTTTACTGGTGCACGTGAAGTGATGACAGCGTTCACCAATTGAGCTTCATAACCCAAGACATTGTTGACCATGTGAGTTTTCTGCGCGACTGCATACGGGTTCATTTGCCATTGTGCTGCTTGCATGATGATAGCCATACAGTCACCCACATTACCTTGTAAGTGTTTTGGAACTGTCATGCGTGAGCCTGCCATAATTTCAGCAGTACGCTCAAAGCGTGCCATGACAGTTTCATCCATCATTAAATCGAATGCAGAGAAACCAACTTGATTTGTTTTTTGGGTAGCTAATTGAGTAGTCATAATTAAAATTCCTTAAACTGTTTCTTTAAATTTGTTGGAAATACGGAAAACACGGGTACTAGTTGTTCTGCTGTATTTCGCAAATAAATCTGGTTCTTCTTTCTTCAGTAGCGTGCTATCGATACGTGTAGAAGATTGTTCTTTGTAGGTGAAAAGGGTTTTACCTTGGCTGATCATCATTTCAGCATCTTGTATTGAAGATACGAGTTCTAGCTTGATCTCATCTTCACGTGCCTTATCTGCTTTTTGGCGGTTTTGCACAGTCACAAGTTCTTCACCAAGTTTGATTTGGTTAAAAGTCGCTTCGACTTGTTTACCTACAACATGCTTAGACCAACGATGTAACACATCGTCAAAACAAGTTGGGTCAGGTGGTACATCGGCAATAACGTGGTTGAACCAAAAAGCTTTAACTTGTCTAAAAATAGATTCAATTAGCTCTTCATCACGCTCAATGCGATACATACGAAATTTGTTACCACCAATCAGCACAGCTAAATAGCAAACTTTTGTACCTGTAATCTTTAGGTACCAAAGGCATTGTGTTAGGTAATAATCAGGAATTTGGTCTGTACCTTCTTCACCAAATAATTTTGATAAATATTCAGAAGCCGTTTTGCACTCCAGAATCATATCGGTGGTCAGGCGATATATGCCTTCATCATTCTTTTTATAGCGAACGTTCCCAGCAATCTCAGGATTTATAACAGCCCGGTCAATGTTGCCAATTGCCCAAGGTTCTCCTTGATCTGCTAATGAAAGTTGCTGGGTAATGCGTTGAACTTTCATGCCTGAGCGACGTGAAAACTCTTTAGCGACAACATCTTCAAGTAAATTGCCAAAATGAGCTGATTCATTTTGTGATTCTTTACGTTCACTACGACCAGTTTTGTCTAACCACAATTGGTATGGTGATTTATATGGGCTAAAACCAAGGATTGCAGCAACGTCTGAACCACCGATACCTTTTTTACGACCTGCAAGGAATTGGTCACGATCAACTTGTGTGTTCATGGGTGAAACTCCTTGGTGATAGTATGCGTACGAGTTAATTGAAAAATTAAAAGCTCATCGCTCGCTTTTATGCTTTCTTGTGCTTTATAAAAAGCTTTAATGCGATTAATAGCTTTTTCAGCATGTTCAATTGTTTCAAAGCATTGAGCATCAGGAAGAACTTTTGTAAAAGCTGGAATCGTGTGCGTGTGCTGACTTGAGTTAAAAACAAAACGTCCAGTAGTTAAGTTTTTAATCACAAAAAATTGTTCTTCAATTTTCATGATCAATCTCCCTGATATTCGCCAGAAACGTGTTTACGAGGATAAATTTCAGAACGCACATAACCACGACTTACTTGTGTAGGCGCTTGATTGATAGGGGCTAACCATGTTGGAAAAAATTTGCTTTCCAAATTAACCCATCGGCCATTGGTAAATTTTTGATTGGTTTTAGAGCAGTAGTACTCTAGCGTTTCACCATTTATGAGAGCATGATGAGTAGTTCCTACTGGTACAGTTTGAGTGGCATTCATTTCATTACACTCCCAATTTGAACCATGCGCTCAACCTGCTTGGCAGACTCGCGTTCAGCGGCAAGAATAAACATGCATGCAGTTCCGAAGAACAAACCAAACAACAATGCGAAAGCAAAAAAATCACTCAAAAAATTTGATGGCTTACCGTAAATATCCTCATGTGTAGGATGTTGATAAAGACATTCGGATGTTTGACTTTTGTTAGCGTCAAACTGTGGCGTATTGCTATGCGAAGGGTATTGACTCATAATTGATCTCGCTTTAGAGCAGGCCCCGCGGTTGTCCAGACAGTCGGGGCTTTTTAGTTTCCAAAATTTAGATTGCACAACCTTCAAGCACCGTCACGAACGAATGCACACCAGGTAAAATCTCAACAGGTTCATCATCTGCAAAAGGATTCGCTTTACCGTTTTTGATATAATCCACGGTATCTTCCATTGATTTTTCAATCGCTTTTTCAAGCTGATCAATGTCGTACCACAGGGTTAAGTTGCCGTGGTTAATGCGGTAACGGAAACGAGCAGGGATTGCATAATGCTCACCACCACGGTGCGCCTTCACGCCAAATACAATTCGCTCAGGGATTGTTAAATTACCTGCTACACCTGCACGCGCTTCGATGGTTTCGTTGTAAGTCAGTGATACTTGACCGTTGTCAGTGCGAATACCTGATTTGAAGTCGACGCCAGTTTTTGCAGACAAGGTTTGTACAATTTCATAAAGTTCAGCAGCTACAGGCTCACTGATGTACGGCATTACGTCTTCAAGAAATAATGCGAATTCCGTTTGGGTAAATTTGCGACCTGAAGCTTCACGGATTTTGATAAATTCAGGTGTTTGCTCAACATTAAAATTCGCAATGTGCTTGCAGTGTCGAGGCTGATTTTTTGCCTGATCTGACGTTACTGCATCGTCTTGGTATGCTTCGTGATAATCCAGAATGGCTTGGATTTTTCCGCCTAAAATATTCACGAAAATGAATGAGTTTTGATCTGCAAAACGATTCACATACGCAATAAAGTCTTTAGCAGTATGCAAATTTACGTTTTGGACAAGTCGTAAAGGACGTTCCAAAACTTCAGGAAAAGCTTTGACTTGCCCACCTTCTGGTACAACAACAAACGGCATACCATTTGCGCGTTGAAGTGATTGCATTCCAATATCATGTGCTTGTTTATAGTCGCTCATTGTTTTTTCACCGATAGTTAATTGAGTTGTTATAAAAGCTAAGCAATTAGCTCAATGTTTTAAATTTTGGTGCTGGGGTTTCAGGAAGTGCTTTAACAACTGCAGGACCCGAATCTGCGATCTGTTCAAGTTTTAGTTTTTGTTGGCGTGGGTCTTCACGAACAAGCTGCTGATCACCATCGGTAAACAAAATTGTTGGCTCACGCTCAAACTTAGGTAGGGTGGCTTTAATGTCATCAACAATTTTGTAGGTGCCTTTACCATTAGGTTTAATTGTTAATGTCACAGTGACTTTAGAAACTTTCCCTGTGTCTTCTGATGCCTGAAGAGCATCTGTAAGAAGTTCATCAATTTCGGAAAGTGTTTCTCCGTGACGTAGGTTGCCTAGCGTCTGAGAAAATGATGTGGTTTTGACTGGCATATCATTCACCATGTTTGTTGTTGGTGAATCAAATATTAGGCAAACCTAATTATTTAGTCAATAGGTATTCCTAATTATTTTAGGTTTACCTAATTTTTTTGGCAAAAGAAAACCCACCAGGATAGGCATTGGTGGGTTAGTTTTGCGCTGCTACGTTATTACAGGTCAGGAATGCATTGACCTTGGCTAGATAATAATCAGTAGATATGACAGTAGTTTTACTTCAACGATTACAGTTGATCCCATATTTTTCTTTGTAATAGTCTTTGCAAAGGATTTGGTTGCGTACATCTTGTGAAGTATCTGTATTTTCCAATAAATCAAAATAACCATTAATTTTTTCATCCGATTCTTCAAACTGCTTTGTTATAACCATGCGAATCAAGGTTAAATTAAAAAGACTGAGTCCTGTACAATACAGAAATCAGTCCTTAAAAGCTGCTTTATCAAACCGTCTAATATTGGGGCTAATCAGATGGATGGCTTGTTGTAGACGATTTACTTAATTAAATAAGTCTGGGGTTGGGATAGTCTTGTGCGCCCATACTAGAATTTCGTTTGAAATATCAGACTCTTCAAAATATTTCTGATGTGCTATTTCGTTCATTTCTAGTTTCCATTCAAATTCTTTTAAGAAATTAAATCTTTTTTCTTGCTCTTGCTCTGGCAATAAACTTAATAAAGTGTCATTGGGCAATAATGTAAATAATACAGCATCGTCCCCAAGACCACATTTTTTTGCTAATTGAAGATCAGTTAATGCTGCTAGACAGCTAATCTCAAATTTGTCATATGTTTTGTAGATTGTGGAGTTTATATTTCCAACTTGTTTAGTTCCTTTAGGGCGAATTGGCACATCTATCTGATGAGTTTTTTGCCCAATTTTGACATCTAGCCAAGACTTTTCTGGAAAAATATCATATACATTCTCTTTAATTTGATTATAAATATTTGACTTAACATTGTTTATTAAATTGGATGTTCTATAGGTAGGAAAACGATTTACTGGTTCATTTAGTGAATTATGCGGTTTACCGAAAGGGACTGCTCGATCAAATAATTTCTCTAAAATAGCTTGTATAGAGTCACCACGAGCAAAGCCTCGTTGGTCAAACACTAATTGAGGAGAGACAGATTTTTTCCAGTCACGTTTAAGTAAATATTCTATTAAATCAATCGCTAACTCAAGGTTGTTGGAAATGTCATTTCCATAGACACACTGTAGACGACCATAATCTTCAATAAATTTGGTGTGAATGAATCCATTTTCTTCAAAAAAGATGCCAATAGATATTTGTTCATTAGTAACTAGATCAGGTGTCCAACGGATTTGTGCCCAATGCCCCTCAATTGTATTTTTTTGAGGTAAGTTTTGCTTAAATTTTTCTTCTAGCCCTTTGAAATTATTCATAACATTAACTCAGTGGACGAACAATCGAATGAGATGAAAGAAATGTATCACATCTTTCGCTAAATTTTGTTAGACCTTCTGCCCGATACTTAAGAAAGTTTAAAACAGTTTCTAAGGCTAAATATGATGGTATTTCTTCGATACCTGTTTCAATGACTTCATCACCGATTAAATCATGCAAGTGAAGTCTTATTTCAGCTTCTGCTTGCAGAAATGCATTTTTATGTTCAAGTTTGGCTTTTTCGAGTTCTTGCATAGTGTTTTCGTATTGGAACAATCCAGAAGCCTCATGTTTCTCATGAAGTAGCCTTAAATGAAGATTATGTGCGAAGCCCATGTGAGGACAATTAAAGTCAATTAATTGAGCTTCTTTCCAATTTCCTCCATGCATACATTCACCATGATCAATAAGACTAAAAGTCTTATCAGGTAAATGAATAGAATTTCCCATATTTCTATCTGTATTTAATATCCAATCATCAAATGCAATCAAATTTGATAAATGGCTCCAATCTTTCATACATGAGCTAAAATATTCAAGCATCACCTTCATAGCATTTGGGTTGTTTTCTATCTCAATCCTAAGGTTCTTACCTTTAACATCTTCCGACACCCAAGCAAAAGTAAATCCTCTGTAGCGATCTACTTCACTAAGTACATTTACAAACGATGGATTTAGCATTTTATTTTCTAATAAAAGGAAACCAGCTCTAGGCGGCATTGGTAAATTAAGTGCTCTCCCTAAAAGGTATCCAATCATTTCATTAATTAGACTTCTAGGTTTATTACCAGCGTAAATTTTTACCCATGAATCTCGCTCTACATCATCTTCCCATTTGATAGTTGCTAGATGAGTGGCTCCTGAAACACCATCAGTTGAACCACGAAGATACTCAACATAATTTGAAGAGGGTAGATATTGAATAATTTGTGATGTGGTCATCTATTGTATCCCTATAGCTAAAAGCTAGGTTTGCAAAAGTACTATTAACTTCTTCTTACACGTTTTGGACGTGAACCACCCAATGGTCTAAATGCATCAATTACCAACCCAACCAACTGCATTCCTTCTTCAAACTCAATAATATTGGGCTGGAAATTTGGATTAAGTGCTTGCAAATATTTACGCTCATCACTTTCTATGACAAATTTCTTAAACGTTGCATCTGAATTATGGCGTACAACAATCAGGTCTTCAGAAATCAGGTCAGAAGTTTGGAAGTTTGGATTCACTAAAATATAGTCACCTTCCATGTAGGTCGGAAAATTACTAATACCAACAACTCTTAAATAAAAACAGCCGTTTGGATCATCCGCACTTAAAGGGGGGAGCCATTCGTTAATTTCTGATGGATTGATTGCTTCTATAGACGTCATTGTTCCAGCTTGCACCCATGAAAGAACAGGTAATAATTTTGCAGTCACAGGGGCAACGTTGTTATCAAGAGCACCTAAATCACTTAATGATTTAGCATCTATGCGCCCTGAGCTATTTTTTTGATCTAACTTTATCTCACCATTGCCAGTAGCTAACCATACTGGGTTAACGTTCAAATACTTTGCTGCACGCAAAAGATTTTCACCTTCCATGGTTTTTGATTTACCAGAGAGCCAATCACTCACAGATGGAGGTTTTACTCCAACAGCGCGGGCGAGTTCTACACCTTTAACTTTTTTAATAGGCAGAACTTCCATTGCATACTTCAGTCTTTCAGCAAGTGTTTTCATAAGCAACTCTCAAATCGTTAGGAAATCCTAACATGAATAAAATTAGGTGTGCCTATTGATTATTTATAAGGAATGCCTAATAATTTGTTTTGTTATAGGAGAGCAACATGAATGACAACCAACTGATTGAAGCCTTGGGTGGGTGTAATGCAGTTGCACGGCTTTTAGGTATCACTGGTCCTTCTGTAAGTGGGTGGAAGGCTATTCCAACTGATAGAAAGATTCGCCTAGCTGTGATTGCAGAGGACCGTGGAATCTGCACACGCAAAGACTTATTCCCAGAGGATTACCAAAACATTTGGATTGAGCTACGTGAGTCAGCTTGTACATAAAAGGAAACGCTATGCAAAAAATAACTTTTCCAATTTTTTCATTTAGCCGAAAACTTTTGGCACCTATGTCAACTCGTGTGCCACTGGAAGTACAGGAATTGGTAGATGACTTGGCGATGAGCCAGGGTAGTGACCGAGCTAAATGGTTAAGAGAAGCCATAGATTTAAAGATTGAAATGGAAACAGGTCAATCATCATCTGTGCATGTACAAAAATCAAAGAATACAACGTCTACAAGCGTATTCAAGAGTGTATTCAAAAGTCTAAATATATTCTCAAGCACAAAAAAAGCCTGATTTCGTGGATCAGGCTTTTGTGTTCATTGATTGGAGAACCAAATTGAACATGAACAATTTAACAGAACATCAGTGTAAGGGCAAATGCCCAGAGTTTAAGGAAGAGCAGTGTAATCACTGTTTAGTACCAGATTCCAACTATTCGGAAATTCCGAATAGCTCGGATTATGCCGTAGGTGATTTGGTTGTGCTTAGTAATCATGGTGCATACGAGCATTATCACGGCATCTATGAGGTCAAAGATGTTGATGGTGATCATGTCGTTATACCTTTGTTTGGTCTTGTATCAATTCAAAAAAGTTGTGTTCGTTATCCCACTTCTGCAGAAATTAAAGCAAAAAAGCGATTATCACCTCCAGCTGCCTTGCTCGTATCTGGATTAAACGATGTAGAGAAATACCACCAACGAGCGATTGCAGCACAGGGGGAAGTGTCGTGAGTCATATTTTTAACCATCTACCCAATCAAATTGCTGCTGTCAGAATTGGTAAAGATGTTACCTATGCGGAAATTGAAGCTAAGCGCTCTTCGAGAGAGCAACTGGAGCGCGAACTTGAGATTTATTTAGCCGATGGTGGTGAAGTTACAGTTTTGGAGCCTGGATTTACACACTTTAAAAATGGCCTTTTACCTACACTTTCGGCTCGCTTAGTTAAAAGTGATGAAGAAAAGCTGGCACAAGAAAAAACCATTGAAGCAAAAAATATTGAGATACGAAAACAACGCGCTGCACTAAAAGAGCAACGACGCCAACAAAGTCAACTACAACATCAACTACAAATTAAAGAGCAATGCATGGTGTTATCGGCCTTTGTTGCTAAGTACCCAAGACCTAATGACTTTAAGCGCCTTGCTGAATTATGTGGGTACCAAGTACGCCATTTACGCGACGCCGCTAAAGGGCACACAAGAATTGGGGCGAAACGGTGGGATTCAGTTAAGCAAGCGGCAAAAACCTACAAAGTGGAGAATGAAGCATGAAAGAACATAACAAGGTTTTGATGTTTATCTTCATGTTGATTGGTTCAGTCGCAATCAAATTTTGGGGGCTGTAATGAAAAAGAAACGCTCGAAAAAATATAACCCGAAAAAGTTGAGTCCAAAAGCTGTTCAGCAGCTTCAAAAAATGGCCCTCATTAGACAGGATGTTAAACACACCTATGAAATGAGTATGCAATTCGTATCTGCCCATGTACGTGATTACATCGAAGACAAAAAGCGACAGGAAAGTGAGTTATTGGAACGTTTTCCAAATGCAGATACTTTGCCGTATCACTTTACCATCGGTGCTTATGATTATCAGGATTTGGCCATAGCTTTAATTTTAGGTCATGTTGAACAACCTGAAGCATGGCAATTATCAGCTGATATTCACATGATGAATATTGATGATTTGAGCAAACCAATGGTTACAGTTGAATTTCGTCGTGATTTGCCAAGCATGAGCCATATTGAATTATTACGTGGTAAGAAAGATTGCAAAATTGATCTTGGTCATGGATTGAAAAAGGTTGGTTGGCTTGGTTTGGATCAGGAAATAATTAAAGAAATCGAATCTCAGAAAAATATTCCTGACGATTTTGGCATTGAACAAATTCAGGTCCTTATCGAAGCTGATATTAAATTTATCAATACCAAGTGCTATCAGGAATTTTTAGCAGTTGCTGAGTGGGTAAATTCGGGTCATGAAATTGCTGAGGACCGTTTACGAAAATTGTGGATAGCTGACCAGGTATTAGGTGGTAGCGGGAAAACCATTGGATATGAGGGGGCAGCATGAATTCTCCTTATGAATTATTTCATGGTGATTGCTTAGAGCGAATGAAAGAAATTGCAAGCGGTACCGTTGACATGATCCTATGTGATTTGCCTTACGGTACAACTTGCTGCAGCTGGGATGCTGTTATTCCATTTGAGCCACTTTGGGCTGAGTATGAGCGTGTAATAAAGCCGAATGGAGCAATTGCATTATTTAGTGCGCAACCATTTACAGCAGTACTCGCTTGTTCAAATTTAAAATTATTTCGCTACGAGTGGATTTGGGAAAAGCCAAATGCAACAGGATTTTTAAATGCAAAGAAACAGCCTTTAAGAGCTCATGAAAGCATTTTGATTTTTTATAAATCACAACCAATATATAACCCTCAAAAAACATTTGGTCATGAACGTAAAACAGCAAAAAAGAAAGTTATAGGTTCTGAACACTACGGAAAACAACTTAGTGTTAAAGATTATGACTCTACTGAACGATACCCACGTTCAGTACAAGTATTTAGTTCCGACAAGCAAAAGCAAGCACTTCATCCTACACAAAAACCTGTTTCACTTTGTGAGTATTTAATCCGCACATATACCAATGCTGGTGAATTAGTGCTGGATAGCACAATGGGGAGTGGGACAACAGGAGTGGCTTGTATCAACACTGGGCGACGATTCATCGGTATTGAAAAAGATACAAGCTATTTTGAGACTGCCAAAACTCGCCTTGATGAAGCCGTGATATTCCATCAACAAAAGCTATTCAGTGAGGCAGTATGAGCAACCAAGACGTAGAAATATGGATGCCTGTCTACATTGGTGACATGCTTGCGAAAACCACACGCATGACCACTGAGCAAATTGGTGCATCCTTTTTATTGCTAATGGATTATTGGCGCAATGGTGCCATTCCAGATGACAACAATATTATTGCGAGCATTACGCGAATTTCTTCATCAAAAGTGAAGACATTAAAAGCCGTTTTGATCAGCTCAAATTTATTGAATGTTCAGGATGGGGAAATCCATTCGGAATACTTAGATAATTTAAAGACTCAGGCAGAAAGTAATAAGTCTGCAAAAGCAGAGCGGGCAAAGAAAGCAGCTGAAGCACGTTGGAATAAATCACAAGATAATGCATCAACCAAGCATGAGAATAGCAATACTTATGCAGATAACATGCATAACACAAGCAATGCTCATGCATATACACAAGCAATGCATGAGCAATGCTTAGATGATGCTAAAAACATGCTTGAGGAATGCCCGTCATCGTCACCTTCATCTATTAATAATATCTCTATATCGCACGACCAAAATTTGTCCGACTCTGAAACGGCAGAAGACGAGCGTTTTTCATTTGATTTAATCACTGTGAACACTCGTATCAAACTGCGTGGTCTGAAGGAAATTACTCAAGACGATCTGAATAAACTCCAAGAGGATTTACAGGCTGAGTACGGGCATAAAAACCAAATGGTGAAAAACCAAGTACTTGGGAAATTGGTTCAATGGGTTGAGCGACGGCAACAAACACCATTGGCTGCACCTGATAAACCTAACGTGAAACCAAAACAGGCTGCCACTCGATCTACGGGTTTGAACGTTAACGATGCCTGGAAAGATCAACCCATGAACAACCAGCCATTTTTCGGCAAGGTTGAATTACCTGAGGGCATGGAATGAACGCACATTTTCAATTCAATGGTCACGTGATGTCACAGGAAGTTTGTGAAAAACATGGACTGAAAAAAATCTCAACTGGTAAAAATTTAACTTGCCCTGAATGTGCTCGTGAATTTTTGTTGGCTGAAAAAACAAAGCATCAGGCTGAAACGGATAGAGCTGTATTTGAAAAACATATTGCGAGTGCAATGCTTCCTGATCGACACATGCATTCAGCATTTTCAAATTATCAGACGCATACACAAGGGCAAGCACATGCATTGAGTCAATGCGCAGGCTATGCACAACGTATTGCAGAAAAGCGAATTTCAAATTTCATCATGGTGGGTTCAACAGGAACAGGTAAAACACATCTTGCTTGTGCAACGGCAAAACACTTGCTGAAAAAAGGACTGAAAGCACGTTACATCACCAGTGAAGAAATTGCGCAGCGAATCATGAATGCATGGGATAAGGATACAAAAGATCAATCTGAAGAAGCCGTGATTTATCAGTTCGCGCAATACGATTTATTAATCGTGGATGAGTATGGGTTGCATGATCGTGATAAGCGTATGGAGTTGGTCCACAAGGTTTTGACAAAGCGATATGACAGCAAAAAACCAACCATGCTTATTTCCAATTTTACCTTGAAAAAACTTCGTGATGATTTAGGTGATCGGCTATGGTCCCGCTTTCAGCATGATGGCCTGACTATGGTGGAGTGTAATTGGCAGGATTTAAGGATTGATAGCTAATGAAAAGAAAAATGAAACAGCGCATCACACAGCAACGACGTCAACAGAGAAGCAATGCTTCCATGTTGAAAAAAACAAATTGCCCACATGGTTTTGATATTGCCTGTTTATTTTGTGGTTTTGGCGAGAAAGATGGGAAACGTGTTTGGCACGATTGGACGAATAAAGAAAAGGATGTGGCATGACAAGTTATTTATCACCAGCGCAAATCAAGAGACTTGCACACAAACGTGAGGCCAAACCTAAAAAGCCAAAATATGGCAATCATAAAGTGATTGTCGATGGTGAAAAAGTTGCTGATTCACAGCATGAATATCGTCGTTTAAATGATTTAAAGGTTTTACAGCGTGCAGGTGAAATTAAAGAGTTGCACACACAAGTTCGTTACAACCTGATACCACCGCAAGTGATTGATGGTAAGCGTGAGCGAGGTACCGATTATATTGCCGATTTTGTTTATTGGACTAAGGATGGCCAATTCATCTGTGAAGATGCCAAAGGTCATAAAACCGATGCATACATCATCAAACGTAAGCTGATGAAGCTTATTCACAATATTGACGTAGTAGAAGTTTAAAGCAAAGGGGCATAGGACGATGAAATCAAACGCTGAAACAATATTAGAAGCCATTGAAGACTTGCATAATCAAGAACAAATTGTCACCCGTGAAACGCTGTCACAGCTGACTGGCTTGAAGCTATCCATTATTGATGACCGTTTAAGTTATTTAGTGGATAGCGGGCAAATCATTCGCGTACAGCGTGGTGTGTTCATTCCTGCTCCTAAGCATCGTCCAAGTCGCATTATGTCGAAAATGGTTTTACCTGATGGCACTGTAAAAATTGAAATTGGAGATGATGAAGTTTTAACGCTTACGCCACGTGAAGCACGTAACTTGGGTAATTTGATGGTGGCTGAAGCCATGCAATATGCAAATATTGAAATGGGCCATCATATGGCAATTTTACAAAGCGAGGTTTCTGGTCAGGTTCGTAAACTTTCAAAGCAAGTAAGTGATTTATTGGATGTTGGAAAGCAGGGTGAATTGTTATGAATAACTCTATAATATATTGGATTAATTAAATTAATCGAGAGTTAATGTTATGGAGCTATTAAGAGATTTGGAAAATAATAATCCATTATGGCGCTATATGGATACGTCTAAATTTCTTGATTTGTTACTGCATAAAAATTTAGTGTTTCCTCGTTTTGACAGATTTGAAGATCCGTATGAAGGACATGCGAATCACTTTTCAGAATTAGTTAAAAAAGAACTTGCTAAACATTTTGGTATTGATAGTAGTCATACTTATGGTGGGAGTATATTTTCTGATTATGTGAATATTAGCAATTTTTATGCATATGTTAGTTGTTGGCATCATAATAAAAATGAGTCTGCTGGGATGTGGAAATTGTATTGTTCAACACCAGAATCATTAGTTATTAAAACAGATGTTGGTGCCTTAAAAGAATCTTTATCTTCAAGTGAAGAATTCCATTTGATTTTTAGTAAGGTGTCTTATGATTCAGGTCTAGAAGGTGTAAAGATAAAAAATTTGAAGGATGTTAATGTATTTAATTCACTTTTAATGAAAAGAGAATCTTTTGAACATGAGAAAGAGTATCGTATTTTATTGATTGATAATGAAGATAGAGTTGAGGTCCTAGAAAATTATCAAAAAGACTTTGAACGTGAAATGAATAATTGGTATAACCAAATAGATTTGGAATTACAAGAAATTAGAGAAAATGTAAGTAAAATACCTAAAGATATACTGAAAGAAAAAGTAAGAAATTTACAGCAGAGTCAAGTATATATACCTTCAAATACAAGTCTTTTAGAAGTTGTAACTAAGTTAAAAAAAGAACGTCCTGTAATTAGAACAATAGAAATAGATTTAAGTATTTTAATTAAAGAAATAGTTATTTCACCTTATGCTCCAGGATGGTTTGTTAAAACTATTGAAAAGCTAATTCAGGATCTGGGTTATGATTTTAAAGTTTCACAATCAAAGTTGTATGAACTTGAATAACCCCCCTATAAGGTTAGACCCCTGCACCTATAAACACGATCATTAAACCAATATGAGGTTTGGTGATCATGACTGAAAAAAAAGTAATTGATTGGGAAAAGATCGAACTCGATTATCGGGCCAATGTAAAAACATTGCGGCAGATTGCTGATGAGCATGGGATTACTCACGGTTCAATTAATAAACGTGCCAAGCGAGATGGTTGGGTGCGTGATTTGTCTGCCAAAATTAAAGCTAAGACCGATGAGTTGGTATCCAAAAGTTTGGTATCCAGTGAAGTATCCAAAGAAAAGCGTCTGACAGAAAAACAAATTATTGATGAAGGTGCGACAGCTTTAACCAACATTCGTCTTGGCCAGCGCAAGGATATTCAACGCTCCCGATCTATTGCTATGAGTCTTTTTGATGAGCTTGAGCATCAAGTAGGTATAGAGAATGCCCAGAATCTTGAAAGATTGGGTGAGTTATTGCGTTGCGAGGATGATAAAGGTCGGGATGCATTAAACGATCTGTACATGAAGATCATCTCAATGCCTGGTCGCGTGAAGTCTATGAAGGATTTAAGCGACACACTCAAAACATTGATTGCTTTAGAACGTCAAGCATTCGGACTTGATGATGAGAACAATAAACCTGTTGATGCGCTGACAGCATTACTTGAACGAGTGAGCACTGGTAATAGCTCTGCGTTCAAACCAATTGCAGATGATCCTGAATATGGAGCATCTACATGAATATAACGACTAACCACCCACATCAATTTCATTTCATTCACGTACGTGCGCCAAAAGTGCACCATTGTTGTGCATAATGAGGTGAAAATTGATTTATAACACTAACTTACAGCCACTACCGACAAATGCCGATGAGCTTGAACGCTGCTTGGCAGACCCTATTTGGCGTATTTTTAGTGGCTGTTTGTATAAGATCAAAATTAAAGGTGATGACTTTGTAAATGAGCTTGGTCAAATTGAAGAAGCACCAACTTACGAATTGCCTTTTAAGCCTAATGACGCACAGAAGAAATTCTTAAATCGTTTGTGGTACCGCAATATTATTTTAAAAGCACGTCAGTTAGGTTTCACCACATTGACTTGTATTTTATGGCTTGATCATGCTTTGTTTAATGCGAATCAGCACTGTGGTGTTATTGCACAGAACCTTGAAACTGTCGGAGATATTTTCAGTGACAAGATTAAATTTGCCTACGACAACTTACCACCTGAAATATTAGAACGCTTTCCACTAAAAACAAACAATGGTACCGAGATGGAGTTCGCACACAACGGCTCTAAAATCTCTGTGGCCACATCATTCCGTGGCGGTACTATGCACCGTTTACTTATTTCTGAATACGGTAAAATTTGCGCACAGTCACCAGGTAAAGCAAAAGAAGTACGTACGGGTTCATTGCCTGCGGTTCCGACCACTGGTATCTGTGTCATTGAATCAACAGCAGAAGGTCGAGGTGGTGATTTCTTTGAGAAAGTACAGATTGCTCAAAAGAACTTTGCATCACGTAAAAAACTGACACCAAAAGATTTTAGGCTTCATTTTTATGGTTGGTGGGAAGAACCAAAGTACCGTATTGACGCATCAGAAGTTATTATTACTCAAAAAGATCACAATATTTTTGATCATATTGAAATTGTTGTTTCTAAAAACTTAGGCAAGCAGATCAAGATTGACCCTGATCAGCGCGCTTGGTACGTGTCTACACGTGATAACGACTTATCAGGCGATCAAGCTTTGATGTGGCAAGAGTACCCATCGTTTCCAGATGAAGCTTTTCAGGTCAGTACAGAAGGGAATTACTACGCAAGCGACATGCTAGAACTGCGTAAACGTGGTGGTATTGCTCAGATAGAAGTGCTAGACGTTCCAACAAACTCATTTTGGGATATTGGCAATCACGATGGTTGTGCAATTTGGCATCATCAGATGATGAATCAGCAAGACCGTTTCATTGATTATGATGAGGCTCATGGCCAAGATTTAAGATATTACGCAAAACTGATCAAAGATAAGCCGTACTTGTATCACACCCATTTCTTACCTCACGATGCAGCACATCAAAGGCTTGGCGATTACAACAAGTCAGTATTAGAAATGCTTGAGGAATTATTACCTGGTCATAATTTTGTGGTTATTCCACGTATTACTTTGCTTACAACAGGTATTCAGCAAACCCGTAGACATTTAAAAAATGCTTGGTTTGATGAGGAACGCTGCAAACTAGGTATTGAGCGTATCGAAGGCTATAAGAAAAAGTTTAATCAGCAAGCCAATATGTTCATAGATCAACCTGACAAATCAAATGGCTGTTCAGAAGGTGCTGACGCGCTCAGACAATGGGCACAAGCCAAGGATGCAGGTCTACTTGGTGATTACGTCTATACGGCTAGTCGTACCAGTGATAATTCAAGTACAAATGTGTACGGACAAAGGTCTAGTTATAACGAAGCACCACCAACAGATTGGCGACTTTAGGGATTTAAAATATGTTTACTCAACAAAATAGCAAACTTGAGCAAGCTGATGTTGATGATGATGTGCTGAGTCTTGATGAATTGACTGAGATTATGCATGAAATTGAGGAGCAACCTCACTGGCGTGCAACAGCAGACAAAGAAATGGACTATGCCGATGGCAACCAATTGGACTCTGATTTGTTGAAAAGGATGCAAGCGATTGGTATTCCACCTGCAGTAGAGGACATGATTGGTCCTGCTTTACTTTCTGTTGAAGGCTTTGAATTACAGACGCGTACTGATTGGCGAGTAAAAGCAAATGGTGAAACGGGTAGTGATGATGTTGCTGATGCATTGAATTATAAGTTGAATCAGGCTGAGCGTTTATCTAAGGCAGATAAGGCTTGTAGCATGGCATTTCGTCCACAAATTGGTTGTGGTCTTGGTTGGGTTGAAGTTAAACGCGAACAAGACCCTTTTAAATATCCGTATCGTTGTGTTGCTGTGCATCGTAATGAAATCCATTGGGATATGAAGTCCACTGAAAACGATTTAAGCGATGCTCGTTGGTTGCGTCGTACCCGTTGGATACACCCTAAACGATTGGTGAGTGCTTTTCCGCAGCATGAAGAGTTGATTACAACCATCGGGCGTCATGGTGGTTCTTGGTGGCTGGAAGCTGACGTTATAGATGGTGGTTCGAGCACTGGATTACATAACGCATGGTTAGATGCTCGTTCATATACGATTAATGAGCAGTATTGGTATAACCCAACATCCCAAGAGCTTAATTTGGCAGAAGTCTGGTATAGACGTTGGAAGCGTGTGCCTGTATTAAAGTTTACTGATGGTCGTGTCGTTGAATATGACAGCAGCAATATGGCACATGATATTGCCATTTTTCAGGGTGTTGCCCGTGTAGAACAAGCCAATATTTCTACAGTACGCCGTTCATATTGGTTAGGTCCTCATTGTTTATATGATGGACCTTCACCGTATTCGCATCATTATTTCCCATACGTGCCGTTTTGGGGATTTAGAGAAGACAATACTAATATTCCATATGGCTTTGTACGACGTATGAAATTCCCACAAGACAGTATTAACAGTGGTATTTCTAAATTACGTTGGGGAATGAGTGTTACACGTGTTGAACGTACAAAAGGTGCAGTAGACATGACTGACGAGCAATTGCGTCGTCAAGTTGCACGTCCTGATGCTGACATTATTTTGAATCAAACACACATGGCAAAGCCTGGTTCAAAATTTGAAGTAAAGCGTGATTTTGAATTATCGCAGCAACATTTTACTTTGATTAATGATGGCCGGGCAGCGATTGAGCGTGTCAGTAATATCACCAGTGGCTTTCAGGGCAAAAAGGGTAATGCTACATCGGGCAGACAAGAACAGTTGCAGATTGAGCAATCCAATCAAACATTAATGAAAATGATGGATAACTTCCGTGAAGCCCGTACTTTAATGGGTGAAATCTTGTTGTCTATGATTGTTGAAGATTTGGGTACACAACAGCACGTGATTGTAATTCAAGGTGATGCTGTGCGTGAAGATCGTACCGTTGTCATTAATAAGCCTGAAACAGATGAACATGGGTATCCGTATGTTTCTAATGATGTGCAGCGCACAAGATTGAAGGTTGTATTGGATGATGTACCGAGTTCTACGACATTCAGAGAGCAGCAATTGAATGCACTGTCTGAAATTACCAAATCATTGCCTGCAGAAATTCAAACTGCAGTATTACCGTATGTTATGGCACTGACTGATATTCCATTCAAGAAAGATATTATTGAGTCGATCCGCCAAGCGACACAGGCTCAAACACCAGAACAGATTGAGCTGCAGATTCAGGATGCTGTTAAACAGGCATTGGCACAAGCAGGTAACGATATTAAATTGCGTGAACTTGAGCTTAAAGAACGTAAATTAGGCAGTGAAATTAAAGAGATTGATGCGCGTTCAGTGCAAATTGGGGTTCAGGCAGCTTACTCTGCAATGCAAGCTGGTGCTCAGGTTGCCCAAATGCCACAGATTGCACCAATTGCCGATGTTGTGATGCAAGGTGCAGGCTATCAGCGGCCGAATCCGATAGGTGATGATCCTAATTTCCCAACAGCAGAGCAGACTGCAGCACGTAATATCCGTAGCCCATATATCGAAGGTGAAGGAGCGCAGGCGGGAAGTGAACAATTGCCAATGGTGCAACAAAATACAAGCCCGATGAATCCACCTGTGCCGCAGCAAGGTGGTACAGGGATGCAGGGGATTGAGACTGAAAGCGTGAGTGATAATCTTTAAATCGATTTGAGTGGCTGAAAATGCATTACAATCTATATAGGTAGGTTAGCGGTGTAATCAATGGAAATAAAATACGATAAAGAAAATTTAAATTTTTTATATGAATATCAGATAAAGCAGTATGAGTATGTGAAGGCACAAACTATAAGATTAGATGATAAAGCTATTAAATACTTGACCTTTATAACTTTGGTCATGGCAATTGTAAGTATACTTTTTAAATATTATTTTTTTGATATGGAAAATTATGACTTGTTTTCATTTTCAACTGTGCCTATATTTATTCTAGTTCTTTTATTTATTTCAATATTTTGCATCATTAGATGGCTTTTACTTAGTCTTAAAGTTACAGATGTATTAAAGCTGTCTGCGGGGATGGGTATGCAAGAATACATAACAACAAACTCAATGGAGAAAGTCTATGAAGGGCTCTCTGATGATTTGTCTAAAATTATTGCCTCTTATGAGGCAAGCATAAAGAATAAAAAAAAGTTGCTGGAAAAAGCCTTTAATGAAACTTCTACTTTAGGTATTCTTTTGTTAGTTCTTGGTTTTTCAATTTTATTAGATTTCGGAATTAAACATGGTACAGAAACCACCATCGCCTCAACCTGCACCGAAGCCACCCGTTGAGCAAGATTGGATTGTTGGTTTCCCCAATCCACCTAAAAAGAAAATAGGAAATTAAATGACAGCTAAATCCACACCGAAACCGACTCCCAAACCACCATTAATTATTATTGGGGATTCTCGTCCACAAAAAAAATAATACCCTTGAAAGAGCGTTTATCTAGTTGATGCATTATTATCTGTATGTAATATTGAAAGTCCACATAAGTGGGCTTTTTTATTGATGAAATATGCAGACACCAGGGCGATACACGCTAATACCAAAGCACTATCTAGTTACACATTATTTTGTAATCTATAAAACCCTTGAGGGTGAAAATACAATACTTATGCCGAACAGATTTAGGCAGGAACTTGATGGACATGCAATAAGAAAACTAGCAATAAAAAAGCTACAGGAAGAACTTGGGGGAATAGACTTCCGAATAGTTAGAATAGAAAAGCATGGTGACTGTGTTTATTGCGGCAACTTTGGAAAGTTAGAAAGATCGCATGTGATCGGAAACACTGTCTTTAGTAAAATTTTAAAAGACAGTGAAAACGGGCACGCTATTAAAATTTCTTTGTCTGCTGAACAAAAAATTGGAAAAAGCAATGATTCATGGGCAAAGGAAATGCTATGTAATACTTGCGAATCTAAATTTAATTCGGAATTTGAAAATTATTCAATCTACCTATTAAGAGAAAAACAACCAGGTGTCATAGTTTCTAAATTTTCTTCAGGCGTTAGCTTTCAAAAAGTTGATACCAAGAAAATATTTCTCTACGTGTTGTCCATTTTATGGAGAGCAGCATACTCAGATCATAAAGCGTATGCAAATGGGCTTTGTTGCATAAATATGTAAGCATCTGATTTAAATAAATTTAATTTTGGATCAAAAAATAATCAAAACTTTTAAAATCATATAGTTATGAAATCTTTGTGCAACAAAGCCATGCAAATGTAATCATTAATTATGGCATGGACTCATATTTAAGATGGTGCTTCCAAAATAATAGAAAAACACATTCACTGACATACAGTATAAAAATTAGTAAATTAGTTGATAAAACAAATTATTTTAACGAGAAAAAGTTAAGAAATTTTATTTTCAATCCTTTTGTGAGAAAAATTGATAATAAAAATGCAAGTTATTGCATGCTATATGAGGGATATTTTTTTGAAGTTTTTTTAAAGGCATTACCTTTTAAACAGAGAAATGGACAGGGGTTTATTGATTTTAAGAAAAATATATTGTTTGTCCCTTATATAGATGTTTTTGATATTCCCGAAGTATATGAGTATTTCGGAAGAGCTGTTGCATATCATCATGCAACGAATCCCCCCTGTAAGGCTAACCCCACCATTCGTAAATCCTAGACACTTTCCTCATGTTGAGCAATCAGCAGCTAAACGCTAGAGCACTCTAGCCATTCAGACCTAAGCGGCTACAGCGAAAAGTAGTAGGAAAGTATGGATATTACAGAGCAACAACAAGAGTTGATTGAAAACAATGGTGGGAAATTACCACCTGATCTTGCATCGCAACTGTTAGAGCAGGCGATGAATGGCGATACCGATCTAAATGGATCGGACAATGGTGGTGAGCCAAACACTGCCCAAGAAAAGGAACAAGCTCCACCTGCAGATGAAACAAAAGTAGAGCCAACTCAGACACAGCAAATTGATGAAGATCAATTGAATGCTGAAAATGCAGTGGTTCTAGCTAAAGACGGAAAACACACCATTCCTTTTGAGCGTTTATCTGAAGCGCGAAAAAGTGAACAAGAATGGAAGCAGAAGTTTGAAGAAACGCAGCAGCAACTTGCTGAACTTCAAGCCCAAGCACAGCAACGTAAAGAGGCTGGGGAAGCGCCAACCACACAAGACAATCAAGTCAATATCGCTCAACAAGCCATTGATCAGGGTGTAGACCCTGCAATTTTTGGTGACTTTAGTGAAAAGGATTTGGCTGCTGGTATTCAGAAGCTTGTGAATGCACAGGTTTCAACATTGGTTCAACAGCAGTTACAAACTGCTTTAGCACCATTGCAACAGCAGCAACAGTTAAGTGCGGAACAAGCTCATTTCCAAGAAATCTTTACAACACATCCTGATGCTGAATCAATTGTTGAATCAAAAGAATTTGGTGATTGGATGTCTGCTCAACCAGGCATTGTTCAAGGTGCGTATCAATCCGTTTTGGAAAAGGGAACGGCCACACAAGTCGTAGAACTTTTAAGTTTGTATAAATCTGCTAATCAAACGACTCAACCAGCTGCACAACCTGAAGAAGATAAGGTCAAAGCAGCAGCGAAAAAAGCTGTAACAGAAGCTCAAACACAAGTACCACACAGCCTTAGTGATTTGCCTGCGGGCAGTCCTGCCAATGTTTCCCGTGATGAGCGCATCGCAAGTATGACGCCTGCGCAATTGATTGAGGAAATGTCTACATGGACTGAAGAACAACGCCAGCAATACCTTGATCGCCGTGTGTAAAACAAACGTGGAGAGTAAACATGACAACTAAAACCAATGCCGCTTATGGTGATAAAACAAATATGGTGACTCAAGCCGTTGGCTTGTTCGCTACACACATGAACCGTAACAGTACCTTAAACCTTTTAGCAGGCAAAATGCCGAAAGGTGAAGCAGGTGCAGAAGCAACCTTGCGGAAGCAGACCACACAACACATGCCGATTGTACGTGTACAGGACTTGGGTAAAGGACGTGGCGATGAGGTGACATTCCACCTGCTTAACCCTGTTGGTGCATATCCAATTATGGGTAGTGCTTATGCCGAAGGCCGTGGTGTGGGCATGTCTTTGAATGAAGACCGTTTGCGTGTTAACCAAGCGCGTTTCCCTGTGGATTTGGGGAATGTGATGTCGCAAATTCGTAGTCCTGCAGATTTACGAAAATTAGGTCGTCCAGTCGCGCAAAACCTCATGGATCGTTATAGCGATCAGTCATTATTAGTGCACATGGCTGGTGCACGTGGTTCACATGACAATATTGAATGGGTGGTACCAAAAGCATCACACAGTGAATTCAATGAAATTATGGTGAACCGTGTTAAAGCGCCAACTAAAAACCGTCACTTTTTAGTGGATGGTTCAGGTGTTCAGTCATTCAAACAAACTTCAGATGAAGTGGAAATTGATACAACTGACTTATTTACGATGGATGCAGTGGATTCAATGAAGTCTGTTTTAGATCAGATTGCATTACCACCACCAATTTGTAAGTTTGAAGGTGATGTTGCTGCAGAAGATTCACCATTACGTGTATGGCTAGTATCTCCAGCACAGTACAACAAGTTTGCTTCACAACCTGGATTCCGACAATTCCAATCGGCAGCAATGGCACGAGCAGGGCAAGCAAAACAGCATCCGTTGTTCTTAGGTGATGTTGGCTTATGGAATGGATTCATTATTCGTAAGATGCCTCGCCCAATTCGTTTCTACGCAGGTGACACAATTAATTATTGTGCAGCTTATGACTCTGAAGCTGAGTCTAGTGCAGTGGTACCTGCAAGCTTTGGTGAAAACTTTGCTGTGGATCGTTCAATTATTTTGGGTGGTCAAGCAATTGCTGAAGCTATGGCTGCGTCTGAACATTCTGGTGCTCCATTCTTCTGGTCTGAAAAAGAGCTCGATCATGGAGATAAGTGGGAGCTATTGATTGGTTCTGTACGTGGTACTTCAAAAATCCGTTTTGCAGTAGATACAGGCGAACGTACAGAGTTCACTGATTATGGTGTAACGGTGGTAGATACGGCTGTACCAATCATTGGTCGTGGTCAATAAAAACTTTGGGTATGTCTTTTGCGACATACCCATTTAATTACCTGAATAATTGGAGTTAAAAACATGGCAACGATTAAACGTACAGCAGCTCGTTATGGTCAATTTGGTGGGTTTAGTCCCTACGGCAATATGACTGTACTGACGTATGCTTTAGCCACAAATGCAATTGGTGCGGTCATTGATTCGGATTCTGTCGCTGCTATTGCAGCAGGTGATGTAATTGATTTGGGTGAATTGCCACAAGGCATGCGTCTTGATGATGCCCAGATCATTGTAAGTACAGGCATGTCTGCATCCATTACAGGCAAATTAGGTTTTAAATATTCAGATGGTACCGATCACTCAGACGTACCTGAAGATGATGCTTACTTTCTGAATGCAGGTGATTTGGCCACAGCTGGTCGAATCCGTGCAGCGGGTTCTAAATTGTTGACTTTGCCAAAGTCGGCACGGCTGATTTTAACCATTGCGGGTGCTGCGAATGCCAAAGTCAGTGATTTGAATGTTGTGGTAACTGGTGAATTAAAAGGTCCTCGTTAATTCTTAGTTTTAGCGTTTGGCGGTGTAGGTTAGTTTGGTGGCTTACATCGCCTTTTTTCTATAAAGATTTAAGGAACAGAAAATGAAAACACTTGCTATCGCTATGCTTTGCCATTCAATCAATGCTGCCTATTGCCGTTCACTTGGTGATGATACACAACCGAGTTGGGATGATGCGCCCGATTGGCAACGTAACAGTGCAATTGCTGGTGTAGAAATGCACTTGGCAAACCCTGATGCTACACCTGAGCAATCGCATGAGTCATGGTATGCACAGAAACAAGCTGAAGGTTGGAAGTATGGGGATGTGAAGGATGTTGAAAACAAGTTACATCCATGCTTCTTGCCTTATGATGAATTGCCTCAAGAACAAAAAGCGAAAGACTATTTATTTCGTGAAACAGTTCATCTAATGAAACATTTGCCTGATATTGAAGAATATTTGGCATTAGTAGATGAAGTTAAAAACCTACGTCAGAAACAGCAATCCAATGTAAGCATTATGGCATCTCAGCCTTCGTTGGGTAAGGCAACTGGTATTCCTGTCCAATATGTTGGGAAAAAATCGCAGTATACTGATCGTTTGTATGGTTCAAACTTAGTATTTGGTCGTGGTCAGGTGCGTAACGTACCGAGTGACATTGCAAGCAAGTTATTAAATCATCCTGAGTTTCAGCACTATGAGCAGCATTTAGTTGATACACCTGTGAATGACTGGGCTGAAATACTCCACAAAGATGATACTCAGACAATTTTAGATCAGGCTCAAATTGAGCAAAATGAAAAATTGGATGAAGAAAATCGCACCATGGATGAAATTGAAATTGTAAATCGCATGGATAAAAAAAGCCTGCTTGATTATGCCCAGACAAAGTATGACCAAAAGCTAGATGGACGTAACAATGTTGGTGCTTTGCGTGAGCATGTGGTTGGCTTAATCAATCAGTTTGGAGTTGTGTAATGCAATTAAGCGATTTGATTAAACGCTTTCGCATAGATGCCAATGACAAGGTTGAACCGTACTTTAATGATGATGAAAGTGTAACGAGTTGGCTCAATGAAGCTGTAAATGAAGCCTGTATTCGTGGGCGTTTATTGCATGAAAGTGAGAATACTGAGGTATGCAAAATTCCTGTTATCAAAGATATGGCCCATTACAAGCTACATGATGCCTTATATGAAATTAGCCGTATCTGGTTTGAACCCGCCAATGGTGTGGCGGGTTCATACATTGCCCTGACATCTGCCGAAGATTTAGATCGGACTTATTATGAAAATTGGAAAACCTTAACAGGCTTTCCTCGGTTTGCGATTCAACATGACACAGGCCTTCGCTTAGTGCCAACTCCTAATTTAGAAGGGGAGCTGCAATTAGAAGGTTATCGTGTCAGCATTCAGCCTATGGTTTTAGATACGGATGTGCCTGAGATTAATCCAATACACCATATTTCTTTAATTCAATGGGCGTTACATAAGGCATTTAGTGTGCCTGATGCAGAATTTTTTGACCCTAATCGTGCAGCAATAGCAGAGCAGGCTTTCACAGATTATTTCGGTATTCGCCCTGATAGTGACCTACGTCGTATGACCCGTGAAGATGTTCCGCATGTGGTACAGCCTTTTATGCCATAACTTTTAATCCGATATAAACCAACCCCTGTAAGGCTAAAGCTTTTCAGGGGTTTTTTACATAATGATCTTACCTATTTTATTTAATCATGCACAAATATGGGCAAACGTATTATTGATTTAAAGACTGAAGATACGCTTTACATTGGCGATGCTAAGGTGCAATTGATCAAAAAATCAGGACAATTGGCTCGAATTTGTGTTGAAGCGGATAATCACATTGAAATTAAACATGAGCGCATGAGTGCTTGCGATTCAACTATGGAGACTCAAGCACATGGCTAATACCCTCTACGATTCAGCGCGTAAAGGCTACCTGGAAGGCCAGTTCAACTGGTTATCTGACACAGTTAAAGTTCTACTGGTAAGTACAAGTGCCTATACCGTCAATGCTGGTACGCATAAATTTCTGTCTGACATTTCCGGTTCTGCGCGTATTGCCGGTCCAGTCACTTTAACAGGTAAGTCCACTGATGGCGGTGCAGCCGATGCCAACGATGCAACATTCACAGCGGTTTCTGGTGGTGCGATTGGTGCCATCGTAATCTATGTAGATTCTGGTCAAGAAGCTACAAGCCCATTATTGGCCTATCTTGATACTGCAACCGGCTTACCGATCACGCCTAACGGTGGTGACATTATTATCACGTGGGACAACGGTACTAATAAGATCTACAAGGTGTAAGCACCATTATCGCAAGCGCCTACATTTCGTGTGGGCTTTTGGAGTATCTAAATGTCCGAAAATAAACCTAAGCCGATCATCGTCCAAATGGAATCCATAGCACCTGAGCCGATCACCATGGGCGGTGATGTGGTTTTTAAGCATGATTGGTATCGTCTAATTAATACTGCGCCTTTTCAAATGTACTGCCGTGAAATATATGGTGATGAAACTCGTGGTACCCACAACATCGAAGAATGGATACGTGAAGCTATCGAAGAACACGTACTGGAAGATGAGGATAAATTCTTTAAAGCATTTGGTGAGTGGCATAGCGCGAAAGGCTATTGGAAGAATGAAACCGTGTACGGTGAACCATTATGAATAAATGGTTTAGCTTTTCAAATTTCGGTGCACCGCAATTCACCAATAGCTTTGGTGCGCTGATTAATGTATTAGATGCTTGCCTGGTGGATGGATATGGCAATCAGGATGTGACCAGTATTGAAGTCGCTGACGGTATGGCTATTGCAAAATTTGAAAACTCGCACCTTTTAAAGCAATTCCAGGTTGTTGAAATTTCAGGCGCAGCAGATTCGAGCCTGAATGGTGAATATCGGATTCTCGGTTTAACTGCAGACACAATAGAATTTTCCGTCAATGCAGCCGATCAAATTGCCACTGGTAGCATTTCGTGCAAGGTTGCTTCACTTGGTTGGACTAAGGTTTTTAGTGGTGATCAAAAGGCAGTATATCGTGCAAAAGATATAGCCGCTAACCCTTATTATCTTCGTGTCGATAACAGCCGTGATCCAGTTTACAACGAAAATTATGCGAAATTTGCAAAAGTCGGGATACTGGAAGGCTGTTCTCACATCGACGACTTTAGTGCAAATCAGGTGCCTTACGATGTTTCCAACCAAAATAAGAACTGGGTTGGCACCGGCTCCGGAACATCAGCAGTTAATGGTTGGGCGAAATGGTATCACGCAATAAGTGAATATGGGGGAAGCAGCCAGATCAATGAAACCTCAGCACCATCATCGACTGAGAATGGCGAATGGACCATTGTGGGATCCGATGACTCTTTCTATTTGATGAGTATGCCCATCCGCAATGGGGCCATAGAAAGTAATAAAATCACTGCCACTTATACTTATGGTTTTGGTGTTACTGAGAAGAAGGGTTTTCGGGTGCCTTTCTTGTTGGCCCATCTGCGTAATGTTGCGGTCAACTCATCTGAGTTCTTTTTTAACAGCAATCCCTTGCGTTATGGTTGGGCGCAATCCACTGTTACGATGACAACAAACAACGGTGCATATAGTCAAGACCTTGCCGCATGGCCGCAATACTATTTGCCAACTCGAAATACAAGCATTACCACAATGTTATCCGGTACTGGTGCAGGTGTTTTTGCCAATCCTGAGCCTGGAATTTACTTTAGCAAGGTGATGTTGCATTCAAATAGTAATGCATACCTGGGGGCTTTCCCGATTTTATATAGTATGCAAACTTCCTATTTAAACCATCCAGATAATCACACTTTCACCGAGGATGGTGAATGTTATCTGATTAAACGTGTGGCACAGGCTAATTCGGTAGGTGCATTTATCTTTAGTTTGGGTGAGCTATGAGAATTGATAGAAAATTCACCCTAGCCAAAGCAGAAAGGGCAGAACTTTTAATCCAGGGTAAGACCACTAGGGAAGGTCTGCCAGTTTCCTGTGCGGTGCGTGTATATAATCGCTCTAGCGGCGAACTGATTAACTATTGCCGTTCCGATAGCAATGGCAATTATAAGTTGCTCGGAATACGCAATGGTCAAAATTATGTCATTGCGATCCCCGATGATACTGGCTACAACCTGAGCCGACATGATCGGATTGGATAAGGTGATATGACGGACTATCTCCCTCCGAAACGCAGCAGCATCTATCTTGATTTTGAAGATGGCGATTACATTCAGCCATCCCGGTCAAAAGTCAACCTGAATTTTGAATCTTCCGCACCTAAAGAAGATATAACTATTTATGTTAGCGGTGCTGACCAGACCTTGTTCGGTGTCACTGCTATCGGGAATAAGAACAATCCGGTATATCCTCAAGGTGCTTATTTTTCTGCGTTTGGTACGTCCAGTTTAAAGCTGTTTCATATTTTTGTTAGAGTACGTGGCGATGTGATGACGCGCTACGGTGCGCCATCGATCCAGAATAAAAATAAAGTTATCAAACCTTCGGGGCGAACTTACACCGCTTTTGGTATTACCCATGTCGCCAATGGGACAAACTATATTCGTCCTGGTGGTATGGACTTCTTTGATCCAGGTAAGCCAAAAATTGAGAGCCTTCGCGCTTATGTTAAAGCCGGTGCTTATGACTTCTTTAGCCCTGGTAAACCACGGATTAGCTATAAAGAGCAGCACGTTCAGACCAAACAGGCCAATGCCCATACGGTTTTCGGTGCCACCCAAATAGCACATGGTGTGCGATATATTGAGCAGCGTAGCCCACAACCTTTGACGCGATATGGTACGGCATGGCTTTCGTTCTCCCCACGCTACATTGAGCCACGCGGTATTTTTCAGCAATTCCCTTCGTATCATCGTATTGGCGGATCACAGACGGTCAAAATGGAAGGTTTTGACTTCCTTCGTTTCGGTATCAGGATTATTCCAGAAAACCAAACGATTCGACCAGAAGGGTTTAGTACCCTATTCGGTAATACCGAGATCCGAAACAATTTACATCCAATTAATCCAAAAGGGTTTCTGACTGTAGGTGAGCATATTGGATTGCGCTTTGGCCATGTTACGGTATTTAATTCAACGCAATACTTATTGCCATTCCATGACAACACAAGTAAAGCGGCTGGACCATTATTTCCGGATACAAAGCTGCATGATATTGCCAACCGTAACCGTACCATTCAAACACACGGCAGATTAAGCACTGTATTTGGCTATTCCGACCTGACCAACAAAGCACGTGTGATTTATCCAGTTGGTATGGCTTCACCTATAGAAGTAGAACCCACAAAAACGCTTGTCGCAGATGCTATACGCTTTATCAAGCCTGAATCAATTGAAGCACCGCGTATTAGCACTTGGCACAATATTTGGTTGGGTGCTCAGAATAAACGTATGCAAGGTCCTGTGCTCACATTGTATGGTGTGCCATATATCGAGAATACCCGACGGATCTATCGCTTTATTAGCCTGGGTGAGCAGACATTATTCGGTAAAGGGATGATTTCTCATGCTGTGCGTCACGTTCATATTCAGGAGTGGCACAGCATTGCACCTCCAACTATTCCAATGCCAGAGGTTAAGCTAGGTTTGCGCTATGTTGAGCCTATATCGATCGATAGTGTACGTTATGGTTGGTCTTACGTCACAGAGCGATTTACCAAGATTGCACCGCACTGGGTGCATATTAATCGAGTTGGCGAACCAAGTGTTCGCAATGTCACCCCACAAGTAAAACCATGGCAATTTGAATCCACTGAGTACGGTACTGCTTATATCGGCTTATATACACGCCATATCAAACCTAGTGGACTAAATGCTCAAGGATTTGGGCGCTTCCGTATCAGTGACCGAAAGCAAGGTATTGACTTACGCAGTTACGGTATTCAACCACCAACCATTACAAAGCTACATAAAATTGAAAACGTTGGAGCCGGACAGTTACTGCCGCATGTGATCTATCCCATACCGATCACCACAATAAACTTTGAAAACCGGTCGGACAAGCTGCATAAAGTCCGTCAGAACGTGCTTCGTCCAGAAAGCAAAGAACCGATGACTTCATTTGGTAACAATAGGATTCATGCCAATTCGATTCGTGTCGAGCCTGGCTATTGGGAAATCCTGATGGGTACGCCAGTGGTGGAGCATAAGAACCGCACGATTTTTGTTGATTCTAAAAACTGTGATTTCCTTACCATCGGTAATCCACGTATGTCACCGCATACCATTTGGGCCGTAGTCGAAGCACCAAACCAAGCTAGAGAGAACCATGTGCGCCCAATTCTACCGCTACATTATGTGGATGGGCGTACCGAATCCGGTAATACGAAGTATCCAGGTATCGAAATTGGTACACCACGCATCGGTCACAAAAACCGTCGTCTTAATCCGTCTGGTCATCTGGCTTTCGGTATAGGCAAGCCGACCATATATAACGTCATCACCAAGATTGGGCCGAAAGGATGGAGCAGCTTGCGCATGGGTGTGCTCGGTCCGATTGGTGATCAACACATTTACTTCCGACCTAAAGATCCGATGACACAATGGGGGTTGCCTAACGTAGTAAGTTTCATTAGGTATGATGGGAAATTAAAACCTGCAGGTCTAGTCCTGACTGAAATTGGCGAACCTGTTATTGATTTCTTTCACCGGAGCATTAGGCCGCATGGTCTGAGTTCACAAGCTATGGGCTCCAGTAAATCAGGCGACAATCCGTATATGTGGCAGGGGCTTCGTGTAGGTGAACACGTTCCGACTAGGGTTGGCGGATTGAGCTTTGTTCAGTTCGGAATAGCATGGATTAGCTACAAGGTACGTGAAGCCGTCGTGCAAGGAGATGATTTTGCCGTGGTAAGTGAATACGAACCAGGTAAATTTAATCTGAAAATGACTATTAGAAACGCGATACAGCCAGAATATCCAAGAACACAACAGATCATTACAAAGGGCTTTATCGATCAACAGTTTGGATCTAGCGATGTTAAGCTGAAACTTCATTTCATTCGGCCAGATGGAAACTCGGATAACTTCCGCAAAGGAGGGCTTTAATTCATGCACGATCCTCGTCCATACGGACTGTTTAGTCGTGGTGCGGAACTTACCGCAGACGATGTTTCATTTATTGATCAGTGCTGCAAGAAAGTAAGTAACTTTAAGCAGCTGTCAAATTTGGAATCAATCAAATATACCCGGGATTTACCCAACGGTGGTTTTGTGATTGTCCAGGATGCTGGTGGGGTATTTCGTGCACTCGCCTATAAACCTATAGCCATAGAAGATAGCCAGATGGGTACTGGTGTAGTTCAATTTACTATGCCTATGCTGTTCTCAGGAGCAATTGATCAAGCTATTGCGCGAAATGGGAATGGTCTTGAAGTTCATTTAACCTCCATGTGCACACGACGGTTGAGTGGTTACACTGGTACTCCGGTGGCTGCAACGCAGGTTTTACAGCGATTCCGGTGTCCATACAGTGAAGAAAATAAAGCGATTCTAGTACCACAATTTGCACAAGGCTTAAATCCGGCTAATGCGTTATACACGCAATATCATGCCCTGGTATCAACCTGGTTTTCAGGAGCTATGGCAGAAGCAGTGCAGATTGTAGGCGGCTTTGGACGACAGAAACTAGATGAATTACCCGACGATCCGGTGGAACGTGCGGTGTTCACTATACCGCCTAAATATATGGAACGGATCAAGGCTGAAATTGGCGAGAATGTTCGCTTGCCTGGTTATGTAGGATTGCCAGATGAAGAAGGCAAAATCCCCTTTAGTTTTACTTTTCACAAGACAGATATTATTAGTTTTGATAACCAGAATAATCCCTGGCTTGTCCGTGTACAGCCAAGCGGTGTATGGGCTATGCCGTTACCAATCATCCCCATGAGCACCACAGAAGCCTTTCGTGAATATATCGTAGAAGTAGGTGATACTGAGCTTGAGATGATCTTGGACCGGTTTGGTGGTATTCCATCTGGTGAAGGCTTCCCCTTAAGTGAAAGCGATTTTGTGCGGTGGTGGAGTGCAGGTGTCATCATTAAAGTCTGTGATACGTCTGACTTTTATAGTCATTCTGCTTACAGCACCGTATGCGGTTGGTCCACCAATCTCAATGGCACAAACCTGATTAACACCTGTTACGACTATAAAGACAAGTATTGTTTCGGATTCACCTACCAGATCAATCTACAGCTTTCAGCTGCTCAGGATAGAGGATGGGTAAAGGGTCGCGCATTTAATGATGATCCTCCTAACGATCCGCAGAAAGTCGCACAGTATCTCTCAGAACTGTTCAATGAGATCAGTGAGGAAGGGCATAAGTCAGCCAGTATCCGTTATAAGCTGCGCCGTGTCCCTATGTCGGAAATCGAAAGTCGGGCCAGTCGTTCTGGTGCATCCGATGTGGAGTATTGGGATAACTACCGCTGTGAACCGATTGCGTCACATACAGGCCGGGTAAGCTGTACTAATCAGGGGTTTCTTTACAGCGGTATGCGTTTCAAATTACCTGAGCCGTTTTTTTGGGGCTGTGTGCACATGGACTTCACACCGCAAGAATATAAAGATTCCTATCCTAAAATAGATACCATCATCTTCGCCTACTATATTGGGGATGATCTGAAAGTGGTTAAAAACTTCCTGGATGAACGTAAGGTGATTAAGGAAACCGAAGGGAATTTTGAAGATGAAGCCAACATGGTGGTGGGAAGTTGGGAGCAAACAGAATACCAGGGCTTAACCGGGTTGGCCGGCAATTACTATTCCACCGACTTCGATAATCGACAAGAGATAGCACCGACAGAAGTGTACAGTACATTGTTGGGTAAAGACCTGGGTTATGGTAAACCTCTTGCTATATATCATTTCTACTTCTGGACAGATGGTGTATTGGCACGATACAGGTACTTCACCCATCAAAAGTTACAACACACCAAATATGGCAAACAGGCACGTGAATGCTTTGTGGTACCGTTTTTATGCCGTAACGCTGTAATGTACGCTTATGAAGAAAGTACCAATAGTGAACGCATTAAGGAATCATTAAAACGGTATAGTGCACGTGATCCGAATGACTATGAAATGTGGACCTATGATTTTTCCTGGCATTGGTCAGATGGTGGCTTAAAGAAAACCGGAAAACCATTCCCACAAAATTCCAATCCAGTATGGGCCGAAGTCCACCGCTACCAAAATAACGGATCAGCCATCAGTGATTTCGCTGACGAAGGTGACTGGATCGGTCCGATGCCTGCTGACATCACCCAATATGTCAATCCTCCTTCTGGTGGGATCACTCTGATTGAATACGGCGGTGATCCACCTATTGTGGATGAGTGGGAGGAAGATCGAGTAATTGAGCCTGAAAAGAAATACATGCTCAAGGTATCAATCAAGGATATACCCATTACGATTCATACCCAGGAGCATAACGATAGGTATTACAGCGCATCACCCGATAGTTATGGAAATGTGCTTTATGAAGATGCCTGTAAGGTTATGTTTGGCTCAGTAAACTATGCCAATATTTCAGAAGGGTTTAAACGGCATCGTTATGGCTACAGTCGCCTGGCAAATAATGAACATGCACATACCTTCATTGGTGTGATTAACGAATAGGGGGCCGTATGGCTGTCAAAAAAATACCAGCATTCCTTGGAATCAATAACATCAAGGAAGATGCAGCACTCGAAGTTGGTGGCGATGCTGCAGGGCTGTTTGTGCGTGATGCGGTGAATATCAATTTTAGTGATACTGGTCGCGCAGAACTAGCCAAAACTATGCAACTACAAAGCAGCAAGGCTATCCGTGATTTATGGCAATCACCATTACATAAGGAATGTTTTGCGGCATTAGATACTCAGTGGGTTAAGGTCAATCCTGACACATGGGAAACAGAGCCATTGGTCGAATGTGGTCAAGGTCCCTTGTTTCATATTGTTTTGAATAACCTGGTATGTATGGCCTGTGATAATGGGATTTTCACTTACGATGGTCAAACTGCAAAACGCCTAACCATTGATACACCAGCCAGACCACAAGCCAATGTGAAATCTGGGTATAGCCTAGATCAAGGTGATTATAGTTTTGCGATTTCTTGGTTGGCCAATGGGCTTGAATCAGCATTATCAGAAATTGAAAAAATGCAGTTATCGGATAAAAGTGGTGTGCAACTGCAATTGCCGATGTGCCTGGACAGTAGTGTGACGCATGTACGGATCTATATGACTGATCCTGGTGGTGGCGAACTGCGACAGGCGTTTGAATTGCCTATTGACACCATGAGTGTTGATATTCCAGCTTTACCTGAATTGGGTCGGGCTGCGACTTTCCAGTACCTATCCCCAATGAAAAGCGGTAATTTCCTACGTTTATGGCGTGGTCGTTTATGGGTAGTGCGTTCCAATGTGCTGTATTTTTCCGAAGCCATGACTTACCACTTAACAGACGATAGATATAACTTTATCCAGTTTCCGCAGCGAATCCGTTTTATTGAACCGGTGGATGGTGGTATCTGGGTGGGTCAAGCCGATCATGTGGTTTTCTTGCGTGGTCAGGATGTGCGCAACATGGCGATAGAGCAAAAGGCATCACGTGCGCCAATCTATGCAAGTAGTGTTGTGCTGCATAGTGATATGGTTAAGTCACTTTCTCAGGGCGGTACATGGTGTGCAGTGTGGCTGGCTGAGAATGGTTTTGTATTAGGAACATCAGAAGGACAGTTGGTGGAAATACAATCTGATGCGATTTATGGAATTACTGCAAATTCTTGTAGGCTTGTAGGGTTTGATAACCGATTAGTGGCAGTTGTAAATTAGGTTTTATTTACAACATAGGCCATAGCTATGGATGCAAAACTACAGCGCGTTTTAATGAAAGACGCACTCAATGAAAATTTCGATGAAACTGAAGAAGGTATTTTCTTCCCGAAGCATGGTTTTATGCTTTCAGGTGAATACATGGATCGGGTCAATGGTGGCGAAGCGACATTTACAAAAAACCTGATTCCGAAAGAAGCATTAATCCATGTGCTAAACGTGGCCATTGGATCTAAAGCAAAGCCAGCAGGTTCATATTTGGCATTGTTTAACGGTGCTACTGCGCCTGCAGATAACTGGACAGCCGCCAACTTTGCTGCAACAGCCGGTGAAATTGTTTCACTGACTGAGGGCTATACCAATGCAACACGCCCTCAATTTGTCCCTTCAGATTCTACCGATCAAAAATATATCGATAACTTTGGGAATGTGGCCAGTGTAACTATTGCAACAACCTCACAGGTCAATGTGACCGGTGTTGCTTTACTGACCAATAACCAGCGTGGCGGTACTACCGGTGTGCTGCTTTCAGCCACCAAGTATCCGTCAGCGCGTGTATTCCAGAACGGTGATGTGTTTGAAATCGGTTATCGCATTACTGCAACCTCATAAGATCTAAAGCACTGGTGTATTGCCACCAGTGCTTTTTATGGAGCACAGCATGGCGATATATCGTGACGATGCACTAGAAAACATCTTCTTATCTGATAGCACTTGGCTACGCTCAAAGGTTATCGCAGAAGATCGAATTGTTTTTGCGGATATTGCCGCAACGACACTCAAAGTTTTTTCAGAAGATTCCTTTAGTCTGGCCGATGAACTTAGCCAATCTGGTGCCATTTCAATTGCTGTAGATGGTTTTAGCTTATCTAATCAGATCACAGGGCAACGTATTGCGCGTACCCTTGTATCTGATCAAGTGAAGCTATTTGATGCAGCCTATCATTTTACGGCTGAGAATACCCAAGATCAGTTCACACTAGATGATTTTACGCTATCTACAACGCTAACTTTGAGTACCGATTCTATTCATTTTGTGGAATCCATCTCTAGCCAGCGATATTCAAGAATCCTGAGCAATGACCAATTTAAACTGGTGGATCAGGCAAATACGGTTGTATCTGAACAGCTTATTGATAGCATTCTTTTAGGTGACTTCACACAGGATAAGTTGCGCGTACAAAGTTATTTAATCGATTCGATTAGCTTTGGTGATCAGGATTTATCTAGTGTGCAGCTATACAGTCATGCGATTGACACACTAAGACTTGGCGACAGTACACAATCCAAACTGATTGGTCGGACTAATAGCCATGATTACTTATCGCTATACGATGAAATCAAGGATAGTAAAATCTATGGCCAAGCATGGACAGCTAATACAGATACTTGGGCCATGAGCCGCTACATGCCATTTTCTTTTGATGGCTTGACTGTCATTAACGACAAGCTATATGGATGGAATGACAAAGGTGTGTTCTTGATGGGCAAGCCTGATCATTTAATTCATGGCTTAATCGAAACTGGCAAGTTAGATTTTGGTGATAGTCTGGTACATCCTACAGCAGCTTATCTTGAATATGAAATGAATGGTCAGGACAAGCAGTTGAGTATTGCTGTTACTTCTACCCAAAGCGGAAAACCTACAACCTATACCTATATGCTGCCAAATGAGGAAGCTGATCACTTGACCAATGGTCGGGTACTGTTTGGCCGTGGCTTAAGGGGTCGCCATTTCTCCTTTGCTATTTCTATTGCTGCAACTTCTGCGCAGATTAATGCTCTATCCATGGACTTCACCAAAACGACTAGGAGAATATAATGAGTACAACTTCAAGAGTTGAGCCGGATGGAGTGATGGATGCTGCCATTACTACAGTAATGGATCAGATGGATAAGCTAGATAGTGTGGCCGGACGCTATCGCCATGAGCTTTCGCAATCTTTAGCAGGCATCAAAGATATTACGGTCACTCAGGTAGATCCACCGACACGAATGTCAGTACCAGAAACACCGGTACCATCAATTGATTTGTCTGGAGCACCGACTTTTCAGGCTGTGCAATTTGATAAGCCTAATCTGCCAGAATTTCAAAGCATTGAAAACTTACTCAGTGAATTAAGTTTAGATGACTTGCAAATGCCAGATGCGCCAGTCATGCCAACAATGGAATTGCCAAGTGCGCCAGGTATGGCTGCAATTCAGATACCTGTTCGTCCTCAGATAGACACAGATATTCAACTACCAGAATCACCAACCTTAGAACTCCCACAAATGGATGATCTCAAGGAAATTGATATTCCAGTTTTTGAATTTCCTGAATTACCAGACTTTAATGGTGAGCCACCAAGCATTAGTGATGTTACGGTACCAGAAGTATTTATCGAATGGGGTGAGCCAGAATATAAGTCCGAGATCTTGGATGAATTAGCGAAATATATTAAGGATGGAATTACTGAAGGCGGTATCGGTTTACCTGCTCCAATAGAAGAAGCCTTATTTAATCGTGCACGTTCACGTGAGAGTAAAGAAACTTCACGTGCAGTTCAGGAAGCCGTCAACGACTGGTCTACACGTAATTTTTCTATGCCGCCTGGTATGTTAGTCAAGCAGGTCGCAACAATTCGGGAGCAGGGACAGTTAAGAGCGAGTGAATTAAACCGCGATATTCTGATTGAAGCCTCAAAAATGGAAATCGATCAGCTGCGCTTCTTGGTACAGCAAGGCATGTCACTGGAGCAGCTGACCACCAATATTTTCAACAACGTCACCAATCGGCTATTTGAGATTGCGCGGTACAACGCTGAAAGCCAAATCAATGTATTCAATGCACAGATTTCTTTTTTTAATGCACAGAATGAAGCATTTAACGTGTTGTCTGGCGTGTATAAGACCAAGCTAGATGGCGCACTAGCCAAGTTGAGTGCGTATAAAACTGCAGTTGATGCACAGGTGGCGATTGGTCAGGTTAATGAGCAGTACGTGCAGGTCTACAAGGCCAAGATGGATGCGGTATTGTCCAACGTAGAAGTGTATAAGGCATTGGTGCAAGGCGCATCGGTACGTGCTGACGTGATCAAAAATCAGTTTGATTCCTATCGTGCCGATGTTCAAGCCTATAGTGAACAAATCAATGCTGAAAAGGTCAAGGTCGAGGCTTATGAAGCGCAGCTTCGGGGAGAGTCAACCAAGGCTACTTTATTTGATACCCAAGCACGTGCTTATGCGTCCACAATTCAGGGCGTACAAGCAAAAGCCGATGTAAAAGGCAAACAGATCCAATTAAAAATGGAAGCTGCCCGTGTATGGATTGGTAAATATCAGGCCGATCTCGAAGCATACAAGGCTGAACTGCAAGCCAACCTTTCCGAAGTGCAGCAAAATACAGCAGCCTTTTCTGCAGAAGTGGAAGCATGGCGTGCATCAGCTAGCATGGAAGTCGGTCAAGCAGAAATGCAATCACGTTATGCCGACATGAACACTCGGACCAATATTGCTTATGCTGAAATGCAACTCAAGGAGTATGAAGCCAAGATGCAGAAGGCGATTCAAGAAGCCAATATTGCACTGGAATCTGCTAAAGCTATGGGGCAGTACACGGCACAATTGGCAGCAGGTGCCATGAGTGCAGCACACGTATCCGCTAGTATTAGTGGTAGTGGTTCTGCAAGCACATCAAGCTCACGCAGTAAAAGCGAGAGTTTCAGCGAAAGCCACAACTACAACTACTAACCCTGTAAGGCTAACGCAAGTAGCTTAGATTGATTAACCATACATGATATTTATATTGGAATAAGTGTCATGTACGGCTTAAAAAAACGTTCAAAGCAAGATGAAAATGGACTAATTCAAGGTGCAGGTACTGGCACTTCTGATGATATTAAAAAAAATGTTCCAGCAGGCAGTTATATTATGCCTGCCGACTCTACCCAGAAAATTGGTGTAAATAATTTAAAAAATCTTGGTAAACCCTCTACTGAAGTGAATGTATCCAATGGCGAATATTTGCTTCCACCAGAGCAGTTACAAGAAATAGGCGGGCAGTTTCTACAACGCTTAAAGCAAGCAACTCATACACCAACGGAAAAACCACAACTGGGATTTAAACCTGGGAAAAAAACTCCAGAATTGTTTTTTGCAAATGGAACTGATGAAAATGGTGTTCCTGAGCTTTTAAAACGCCGTGAGCAAAACCCTATGATGAATCAAGGGATTGGAAATACTTTAAGTAATGGATTTGGAAAAGCATCTCCTCCACCTGATTCACTGCCAAACACTCAAGCTCAAACAGCCGCACCTCCAAAATCTAATGCCAATTTTGGACTTGGTGAGTTTGACTTGGGTCTTGAAATGCCTAAAGTCAATTTGGGGCAGATGAATCCTGCCAATACTTTTAGAGCTGCTTTTTCTACAGCAAATGAAGGCAAGCCAGCATCATTGGAACAACCTGCATCGGGTTTTGATTTGCTTAAACGCCGTGAGCCAAGTCAAAACCCGATGATGAACAATGGTATAAAAGATACTTTAAGTTCGGGATTCCCATCTAGTGCAGCACCAAAATCTCAAGCCTCATTAGTACCATCAACAACCAATACAAAGCCTGCGGTTACCACAGATGCACCTGTGGCCACCAATACTGAGAGCAATAATCAGGAGCAGCCAAAAGTAGATATGTTTGACTTAAATCAAGCATCGGTTAATCCAACACAAACCCAAGAAAACCCTTATGCCATTCAGCAAAAAGGCAATGCTTTTAGTTATGCAAACCCAAGTGCGGCTGCTCAAGCTCGTGCAAATGGTGTACCTGAAACACTTGGTCTAGGTTTCAAAGTCAATTCAGCTGGTGATCCTGCAGGGGTGAAAAACTTATTAGCAAATACCCGTGAAATGGGTGCAAGCAATGAGCAAATAAACCGAGCTTTGGCACAACGTGAACTAAATATGGGCATGCAAGGATATGCAGGCATTGCTAAGCAGCCAGAGCGCCCCGTAATGTCGGATGAAGAGAAAGCAAATCGTGCATATCTAGCAAATCAGATTAAGTCAGCAATTGACCCGAAATTTGGGCCTACAGCTAAACAAGCTGAAGCGTTACTTCGTTTGTCTAGTAACGACCCTGATGCAGCAGATTTATATAAAACTGATGCCAATAATGCTGCAGCATTACAGCGTGAAGCAATGGGGCAAACTGGTCAAAACTACCGTGCTGAATTAGGTGAGCAAGGGGAAAATAACCGCTTTAACTCTAACCTAAACTTTGAAGCACAGAAATTTAATGCGACTAATAACTTGGCGAATCGTCAGTTTAGTGAAGAACAGTTGAATAATATGCCCGCAAGAATGAAGCAGGCTTATGAACTCAATTTACTTAAAGCCTATGAAGCCGCTAAAACTCCAGAAGAAAAACAATCTATTGCTGAGAAATATAATTTTGCGACTGGACGTGCTGAGCAGCAACAGAAACGAAGTTTAAAAGCTGTGTATGGTGGTCAAACACTGACAGATCAGGGCGCAATTCGTAATCCTGATATTCTTATAGATGAAGGCACAGGACAGAGAATTGATTATGATTCACCGTCGCAACGGCAGCAAAACACACCTCAAGTTGGGGCAGTCGTTAATGGATACAAGTATAAAGGTGGAGATATAAATAAGCCTGAATCGTGGGAGAAAGCTTAATATGCCAATGAAAAAAATGGAAACAACAAGCCACCCTAGATAGGGTGGCTTTTTTAATCCTTACTCCAATTCGGATTCATATTTTTTACTTTTAACTTGATGATCTTCAGCAAATAATCCTGAAAGATATTGAGCGATTTCTAGCAATTCAGCATTATGCCATTCTTTACCTAGTTCCTTATTCTGCTTTACAGTAGAAACCAGTGCACCAATCCACGATAATTGAGATTGTGCCAAAGCATGGGCATCTAATAAATCGCCTGCGTCATAAAATTTGACTTGTTTATCGAGCTGTACCATACTGTTCATAGTTAATATTCCTGTGTTAACAACACTAAAGCTCCGACTTTGCTAAGATTCAGGAGCTTTTTTGTTATCTGATTAAATATTTTGAAAGCCTTTTTCTTTATTTACTAATCCTGTGATCCGAGTCAAACCAAATGCCGTAACACGCATATGCAGATGAATTAACTCTTCGCCAGTGTTTTTATTTTTTACAATAGGTGAAGGCCTGTTGATGAAAATCCCTTGGTCTTGCCTAATTGAATAAGGCTGCAATCGTCCATTACTCTCTCTATATATCCATTTTTTCAGTAATAACAGGGCGATTAAGTCCTTTTGCTTAATACCTATTGTTTTTGCAACTTCACGCAGGCAGTAAGTATTGTCAGTATCAGCAATGGTATCAAGTGCTTGCGCTTTGGGTTCAAGCTTTTCAACTTTCTGGGTCAGTTCAATGTTCTGCTTTGCCTGTGTTTCAATTGCTTGTAACAAGTGATACGGATTTGAAATATCAAACACTGGTTGATTTTGACTTGTAGCAACAGAGTCAAATGTACGAATAACTTTTAGATTAAAAGATGGGCTGATCCACATAGCATACGAATACACCAGCTCTTTTACAACGTATGTACCTTGTTCTAAGCCACCACGAGTCACGCTAACTGGTTGAATTTGTTGCGAGGAAGGAATTCCTCCCTCGGTTAATTCTTGAACAAGTGCTTGTGTTTGCTTATTTTCAAGAAAAAATTTTGGTTTGTTTTTCTCAAGTGAGCCACTTGCTTTGTGTAAGTCATTCAAACAAAAACGACCTTGCGCGTCAGTGCGGATTTCAATTCCATCTATAGCAATATGAGGTTGTACTAATGCATTCATGCTGCCAACTCCTCTGTAAAAAACTTCACCAATTCAGGAGAGCTTTTTTTAAAGTCATCTAGCACTTCAATACAAATATCTTGAAAGTTATTTGCGATTGATGTGGCTAAATGCGCCAGCGTTTTAACAGTTGGAGATAGTTCTGATTTTTCAGCAATTACAGTTGTTAATGCTGAAATTTCATCAAAACGATTGTTTGCGATTCGTACAAATTCAAGCAAACTCCGTAATTGTTGTTCACTGACTTGAACTTGCTTGTCATGGGTGAAATAGGTTATATTCGACATAAGAATTCTCTCTTATTTGACGTAGTTGAGACATTCGAAACCTTGTGATCTTGGCGGAGAGCAAGGTTTTTTTGTGCCTATTGGTTTCATGCTTTCGCACCCTCTTGTTGTTTCTGCTCTCTTAGCCAGTCCTCAACAATTTTATTGAGTTGAGCAGTCAAAGATCGGCGATTCTTGATAGCTTGGATTTTCAATTCTTCTACTATCTCTTGTGGCATACGCACATTTACTTGTTGATCATTTCTAGCCATTAGTTTTCCCATTTATGTTAGCGTTTTAATAACATAGCAAAACAATAACATTGATGTCAATACATTTTGTTAGCATAATGCTAATTTTGCTCAATAGAGATAAACTGATGACTGAAGATACGCAGTTTAATTTACGTTTACTTAAGTCGATAAAAGATGACATTGCTAAAGCAGCAAAGAAAAATGGGCGATCTATAAATAGTGAAGCTGCATTTAGATTACAAAAAACACTAGAGCAAGATGAATTTATGTCTTCTTCGAATGGTTGTGCTGAAATTATTGATGCTGTACTTGAAGCGGAATCGAATTCAAATGAATTGCAAACAAGATTAGATAATATTGGAGTTTCAGAATCTGTTGATAGCTCGATATTTACTTCCCGCATACTGAAGAAGTTAGAAGCGATTGAAAAAAAATTAGATGAAAAAGATAAATAAAGCCGACTCGTGTCGGCTTTATCTTGATTGCTTTAATTACACTGCATTTGCCCACCAATGCTTTGGCACGAACCACCAGTGGTTGGGAAATATGTATCACCTGCACCACGGTTGTATCGTGTGCCATCAGACCCCCAGCAACCAGCCCCATCACAGTTTGTAATTATTGATGGTGGACGTTGTGTCATTGGGGCAGAGTAAGAGCTATTGGAATTGTTAGCAGGGGCATCTAAACCATACATTTTTGCAAGCGTATTCATTTGATTCACTGTAAGTTGTCCATTCTCTGAGCCTGCGTAAGGCGTACTAGCTTCTTTAATGATCTTCTGGCGCAAAGCTTCTTCTTCAGCAGAGCGTGTAGGCTGACGAGGCACAGTATAAGTATTTTGACGAGTGCCCTGATAGTGATTTACATACGTGTCAGGAATGGATGAATTAGAGCGATAAGTTTGTTTAGGTGCTGGTGTACTGGTTGTACCCAACGATCGTAAAGTTTCTATATTCTGTTGTTTAGCACCCTTAGGTGGTGGTTGTCTTGAATAAGTAACACTGCCATTCTTATCGACCCATTTGTAAATTTTTTGTGCAGATGCTGTATTGATAGATAAACCGTAACCACATAAGAAAGCTAAAAAAAGTAATTTTGTGTTTGATAAAAACATAACCCTACCAAAAATTTAATAATTATCTGAAATTAAAATAATTTAAATCCCCTACAAAGTCCACCCCCCTGTAAGGCTAACGCCATTTTATCACTGCTTTTTAAGATAGATTTGCAGGCTAGACCGTACATCGAAAGGGAAATGTATAGCACCGTCCATTTTCTTGCCTGTCATCTTTTTTGACGGTCAGGTGCAGAAAATGAATATGATGACCAATTTAACCATGCGTGGCATGGTGTCAAATGAAAATGGAAAACCTACGACAACCAGTTATGCTATTGCTGAAGCTTTCAATAAAACACACAGTCATGTAATGCGTGATATTAAAAAGATTGTTAAGCAGTGCGGTGAAGAATTTGCTAAATCCAATTTTGGATTAACCTTTGAAAACAAGAAGATAGGTAACACAACAAGAACCACACCGTTTTATCGAATTTCTAAAGATGGGTTTATGTTGCTTGTCATGGGGTTCACTGGTGAAAAAGCAATGAAAACCAAAATAGACTTTATTAATGCATTTAACTGGATGACAGAACAATTAACTCAAGTTGTTCAATCAAAATGGGCGAGATATAACCAAGTTAGTCTCGATCATAAAACAAGAAAGCAGCAAGTCAGTTGTTCAGCTCGTGATATGCGAGCTTGGCAGGATGATAAAGTGGTATTGGAAAATGAACTTGCACAATTGGAAATGGAACTACAACCACAGTTGCAATATTTGAATTAAGTTTAGTTGACTGCCATATAGGCAGCTTAGAAAGGGAATAAGCATTCCTCAAAATTTTGCATAATGTTCACTGCCATATAGGCAGCTTAGAAAAGAGGGGGTATGCAGATTGTGCATACCCTTTTGTTCACTGCCATATAGGCAGCTTAAAAGTATAAAAACCCTGTAAGGCTAACGCCTGTAGCCTAGATTGATTAACCATACATGACATACTTATGGGAGTGCGTCATGTCTGAGAAAAAGCCGTGGGAAATGGATTGGGGTAATACTAAACAAGAACAAAACCCTGCCAGCAATTCTAGTGTAAAGCCGTGGGAGATGAATTGGGGTAAACAAGAACCTCAAAAACAAGACAACCCACTGGTACGCGGCTGGAATAAAGCAAAAAACAGCATGGCTATTTCTACTGATCTTGCTACTGGTGATACAGCATCAGCAGCGCAAAAGGTCAAAGAAGCAGATGATTATGCAAAAGCTAATCCAGGCTCCAAAGAGGGTCAGGTTCTCATGAATGCATGGGAGCGAGGAGATGGGATTACTGGAGGTATTTCAGAAGTTGTAGGGCAGATTAAAAAAAATGCTGAAAATTCTGACGGGTTTATTGGAGGTGTTCGTTCTGTAGCTAAAGATGTTAAAGCGATGGGTTCTGGTCTACTTGAACAAACACCCAATATGATTGCACCCATGACAGGTATGGCAGCGGGTGCAAAAGGTGGTGCGCTTGCGGGTGGGGCAATTGGAGCTGCTTTTGGCGGTGCGGGTGCAGCACCTGGTGCTGCAATTGGTGGTGTAGTCGGGATGATTGGCGGTGGAGCTGCAGGCAACACAGCGATTGAGGGTGGCTATCATTTACTTGATTCGATACAAAAAGCTGGAATTAATCCTCAGGATACAAAAGCAGTTCAGGCATTTATTGAAAAGAATGGCGATCAACTTTTTGATGAAGCTGCGGTCAAGGGTCTTGTTTTGGGTGCGGTTGATGCTGCAACTTGGAAGATTGGACGTTTTCTTTTAGATGCACCCGCAAAGGCTGCGACTACTCGAGCTTTGGCTGACATGGGAGTAGATACAGCAGACAATGCTGCGGTGAAAGCAGCAATGAATAGCAATGATTTTGCTAAACGTATTGCAGCAGACACAACATATCAATCATCATTGAAAGGCATAGGTAACGCAGCACGAAATACGGCAGCCTTTGCAACAGAACCTTTAGGGGAGTTTACAGGGGAGTATGTTGGCTCAGGGGTTGCGTATGGCGATTGGGACACAAAAAACGCAGCATTAGAAGCGATTAGCTCACTCGGTCAATCGGGTGTGATGTACACTGGGCAAAAAGCTTTTCAGTATTTAAGTCGCCCAAAGAGTTTTGATGAAGAGCAACAAAAAGCACTTGCCCAAGAACAGCAAAGCTTAGTTGATGCAAATCAAGCACAGGAACAACAATTAACTGAGCAACCAAGTCAAATTGAACCAGAAATTGATAATTACAACGCACAAGAAACTTTTTCAAATGGTGTTAGTGACCTTATTGAACGGCACGACTTACATGAAGCACGTAGTCGGATCGAAAATGCGCATACTGAAGGCTTAGACGCCACAGATGTAACTACCCAGTTTAATGATTTAATTTCTAAAGAATATCAGCCTATTCAACTCCAACCCACACAACAATCGGATCAACCATTATCACAGCAGATGGGCATTAATCCTAATGATGGCCCTATGTCATCTGCAGCGGCTTTGGCTGTGGATTCTGGAGTATCACAAGCTGCAGCAACTTCAACTAAAAAATTTATTTCAGAGCAAGACTGGTATAGAAAGGAAAATGAATGGAATAACTCAATTTTAAGTCAGTTAGAAAACCATGATTTTGCTGAAGCACGGAGACGAATTGAAACAGCACAATCACAGGGTTTTGATGTAAATCATGCAATTATGCGTTTGAATGATTTACTGGCCACTGACTATCAACCAATTAAAAATATCAATGAAAATAATTTAGATAAGCCCGAAAATCAAATTACAGGCAATAAATCTGATGTGTTGGGTGATCTTACAGATTTATCGCTTCTTACAAAAGATGAGGGCAGCTTCAGCCCTCAGCAACAGTTAATGCAAAGTGATCTAAATAATGCACAACAGGAAAACATTTCAGCAGATATTGCAGCAACACCAGAAACAACAAGCCAAAATACTCAAGGAATTGAGCCAACAAAGGGAACAGAAACGCAGAGAGTATTTAAAAATGATGAGTCGGATACACCAATCATTCCTATAAGTACTCAAATTTCCCAACTTGAACAAAATTTTGCAGCAGCTGAGACTGCTCCACAAAAAGCAAAACTACGGAATCAAATTGATCAACTGAAAATGCAACAACAGGGTAAAGATGCTACTCAGTTGCAAGAAGCACGATCATTTCAGGGTGACACACAGGATTTCTATCAAAACGAACTGCAGCACATTGGAGAGCAAGTCAAAGGCTTTATTGATCCCGAAACAGGTAAGCGACGGAAAGCTTTTAAGTTGTTATCTGAAAATCTGCAGGGGGATTATGTTGTTGTGCCTGAAGCCTTGGGACGTAAATCTAAAAATGGTGAATACCGATCTAAAAATGTATATACGGCTAATGGTGAGTTTGTTGATACTTTCCACGGTTCTGTACAGGATATGGTACAAGCATTAAATGCAGATGAAGCCGCAAAGCGATTAAATACCGAACATAGAATTACGCCTATGGCGGAGTTATACAAACAACAACAAGCAGCTTATCACGCAAAAAACCAAAATATTAAAGGGGAGCTTGATAGTAGCGCCAATGAAGCTGCAACAAGCCCTTTAAATAATGTACCAGAACCAACCCAAGCACAAATTGAAGCGGGCAATTATAAAAAAGGTCATATCAAGGTTCATGGCCTAGATATTGCCATAGAAAACCCACGCGGTTCGGAGCGCCGTGGCACTGATCCTGATGGAAAGGATTGGGCACACACAATGAGTGATCATTATGGTTATATCAAGCGCACGAACGGTGCAGATGGTGAGCACATTGACACTTATATTGGGAGTAATCCTGAGTCGGATCAGGTTTATATTGTTGATCAAATTGACCAGCAATCGGGTAGATTTGATGAGCATAAAGTGATGATGGGTTACAACTCGCAAGAAGAAGCAGTTGCAGCCTATCAGTCGAATTTTAATGCAGGATGGAAAGTTGGTCCTATTCGGGCAATGAATACAACTGAGTTTAAAGACTGGCTTAAAAGCGGGGATACTTCTAAACCTGCTAGTGAGAGTGAAAATGTTAGTAAAAAATCAAAACAGTTAAGAGCGGATATACGTGCTGTACTTGACCATAATGATAAGCAGGGTGAGCATGGTAATGATGCTGATGAGTTGCATGTATTTGCTACTCGTGTGGCACAGAATATTCAAATGGAGAGGGTTAAAAATCCAGATACGCCTGTTACTCGTGAGCTTGTAGAAAGTGTACTTGATGATGCGCTGGCTGATGCCAATGTACTTGGTTATGAATTTCCAGATGTTTTTTCAAAATTTATAGATGATGTGCTGGGTGTTGTGAATAAGCAAGGTCATTCTCAGTCTGTATTAAAAGATAAATTTGAACAGGAATTAAATCATAAACCAGAATTTGAATCTAAAAGTCAGGACAAAACCAATGCCGATGAACAAACAGAGTCGGGAACCAAGCTTTATAACCGTAACAAGCTAAAGCCAGATGATGAGCGTACAGGCACATCACCAATGGATACCACATTCAAACCATTATCTGTGGTCACTGGTACCCGACGTGTCCTTTCTATTCTTCATCATCTCAAATTGTCCGCTACACAAGATGCGTCTACGGGGCGGCTCTTTGTCTGGAATCGGCAAGGGGTCGGGGTCGATAAAGTCAAAGGTTTGGATAGCCATAGCTTTACGATTCAGGTTGTCCAGTCGTTTGATGGCTTGCCGTCTGCGATACAACAAGATGCAACCTACCAAGATGAGAATGGCAATACACAAAATTATGATGTAAGCGGTGTTTGGCATAATGGCACGCTCTATGTAGTTGCCGATCAAGTGTATGGAGATAGCGGAAAACAGCTTACTACATTTGATGCGTATGAGGAATTGTTAGTACACGAAATCATCGGCCATTTTGGTATTCAGCAGATATTCGGAAAACAATATAAGACAAAGTTGCAGCAGCTTTACAATGCTATAGGTAAGCTGGATGGCATTCGTAAAATTGCTAAAGATAATGGCGTGGATATGCAGCAATTTGAAGGTGCCTATATTCAACCTTATACCCAAGCCGCCAAAGAGGAAATTTATACTGAATCCGATGTGCAGCAAGCTTTAGTTGGTGAGTTATTTGCTTTTATTGCTCAAAATGCAAAGTCTCAACCTTTTTTGAGACAAAAATTAAAAGAAGTCGTTGGCTATATACGTCAATGGTTCCGTGAACGTGGCTTTAATAATTTCCTTTCACGCTATAACGATAGCGATTTGATGATGTTTCTTGCTGAAGTACGTAAAGCCGTTGTTGATAAACGATATTTTGGTAAGTATGAAAGCAGCACAATATCGAAAAATAACAACGATAAGTTATTTAGCCGTGGGCAATCTACCAATCGTACCGATACATCGGTAAAACAGGTGCGAGATAAGCTTATTGAGCGTTTTGGTGCCAGTACAATAAATCAATTAGAAAAGCAGGGAAAATTAAATATCCTGGATACTTATTCCGAAGCAGGTATCGAAGGGTTTTACGAGAAAGGCCAAGTCACCTTAATTGCCGATGCTTTAACGGATGAAACTATTGTCCCAACATTCCTGCATGAGTTGGGTGGTCATGGTGGTTTTCAGAATATGATGACACCAAAACAGTATCAGGATTTAATGCGTCAGTTTGATCGACTAATTGCCCAGAATAATCCAATTGCTTTAGAGGCAAAACGTCTTGCAGAACGTGAAACGAACTTTGATATTCAGCAACTAGAAATGCTGCCATACCTTTTAACTTTGGCATCTAATACACAAGTTAAAAATGCAATTCACAAAGGGAATGTTAAACGTCTGATTGATGAGCTTATCTCTCAAGTTAAAGCTTGGCTTTATGACCGTTTAGGGGTGAATTTAAACCTTAACCCAAATGATATGGTTGCTTTGGCTAAGCGAATGATTGAGAAGGCTACTCAAGGCAGTTATCTGGAAAAGTCGGATAACTCCGCTCAATATTCATTGAATGAAAATAGCCATGCACCGTTTCAGAAAGCGATTGATGATGTAGTGGCTGGGAATGCAGTTAATCGTTATATCAATATGGGAAAAACGCCTAACGTATTAAAAATGATAGGCTTGCCTGATACAAAAATGTCTATTCATGGAAAAACCATTGAAAAGGTGATGGCGCAATATTTAGGATTACCAAAAGGTCGGCATAGTAATATCCATAATTTGAGTCCTGAAACTTTACGCCAGTTACCAAAGCAGATTAATAATCCAGTGGCGGTGTTTAAATCTGGCAATTATGCAACTAAGCAAGGCTATGTTGTATTAACGGAATTAAAAGAACCACACCAGAAAACAGGAAAAAATAACCCTATTATTGTAGCTCTACACTTACGTCAATCCAGAGATGGTCTTGAGTTAATAAATGTAGCGAGTGTTTATGGTAAGGAAAGCCGAAGTGCGTTACAGGATTTTCTTAATAATGACCTATTATATTGGCATAAAGAAAAAGGCTCACAATTTTTGAATGAGGAGCAGCTCCAATTGCCGCTCGAAGCTCATTCATATGTAAGCCTTTCTAATACCAATATTAAAACAAATGACGATTTAGTCAAGTATGAAGATCAAAAACTATACAGTCTAAACGCAGACTACAACAATATTGCCAACCGTATTGCGGGTGGTTTAAAGCAATTACCAAAGGTTGAGAGTTTGATTAACAACAAGAAGGTAGATTGGTTGCCACTTGGTTTGCAATTCTTAAGTCGTAGACATTTAACTGAAATTTATCACAAAATTTTACCACCATTAACTAAGTACAATGAATTAGCAGCTCAAATGGATGCTGATAAAAATGATATTGCTGCTGAGGCGGATAATATTGTACGTGAGTGGTCTAAATTAAAGGATGAAGAAGCTTTAGCAAATGTAATGCATGATGCAACTTTAGCTCAAATTGACCCTGCTAAACCATACCAACAGGGCGATAATAAAGTTAAATATCAACAATTACTTCATGCGTATAATAATTTATCCCCTGAAGCTCAAGCAATGTATAAAAAGGCTCGAAATGCCTATAGTGGGCATTATGCCAAAGTTCGTGAAGCGATTAGAGAACGCATTTTACGCTCAAGTTTAAGTAATCAGAAAAAAACTGATCTGTTAAAGAAAATTGAAGGTTCCTTTGGTCAAATTAAAGGTGTGTATTTCCCGCTGTCACGTTTTGGGCGTTATGTGATTGTAGTGCGAAATAAAAATGGTGATGCGGTAAGTGTGAGTCGGGCTGAAACGATGGGAGAAGCAAATTCTGTACGTGCTGATTTAATAAAACAATACCCATTGTTTAAAGTTGAAGATGTGAAGCTAGACAAAGAATTCAATGCTGCAGAAGATGGCGTTAGCCGTGGCTTTATGTCTAGTTTATTTGAGGAGGTTGGTAACTTAGGTTTAGATACCAAGGCACAAGCTGATTTTGAAGACACGTTGAGTCAATTGTATTTAAGCTCTTTACCTGACTTATCTTGGGCAAAACATGGCATTCACCGTAAAGGTACAGCGGGATTTAGTAATGATGCTAGACGTGCTTTTGCGCAAAATATGTTTAGTGGTGCAAATTATCTTGGCAAATTGCGCTATGGTGATCAATTGGCTGAGCAACTTAGTGAAATGCAGAAACATGCTGATGAACAGTTTAAAAATGTTGCTGGATATGATCAGCGATCAGCCCAAAGTGTTATCGAAGAAATGAAGAAGCGCCACGAAAATTTGATGAATCCTAAAGGGCATCCATTATCAAGTTTTCTTACTAGCGTTGGCTTTATGTATTACTTGGGTTTATCACCTGCAGCTGCAATTGTGAACTTGTCACAAACTGCATTAATTGCATATCCATTAATGGGTGCTAAATGGAATTACGATAAAGCAGGCAAAGAGTTACTGAAAGCATCACGAGATTTTGCCAAGGGTGTTGAGTTTAAGGTTCCTGATTTTTCTAGCCTAGCGAGTTTTAAAGATAGTATTGGCGATGTTTATAGTCCCAATATTGACAAAATTATCAAAGGACTAGAGCTAGATGCTTACAATGAAGCCGTAAAGCGTGGTGTTATTGATGTTACGCAGGCTCATGACTTAGCAGGTATTGCTCAAGGTGAAGACAGTAAAGTGATGTGGTATTTCCGACCAGCAATGCGCTTAGCAAGTGGTATGTTTCACCATGCTGAAAGATTTAACCGTGAAGTGACTTTCATCGCTGCCTATCGTTTAGCTAGCCAATCTGGAGCCAGTCACGCTGAAGCATTCGAGCAAGCTATGGATATGGTTTACAGAGGGCATTTTGATTACTCAGCAGGGAACAGAGCACGTTTTATGCAGGGTAATGTTGCTAAGGTACTTCTTTTGTTTAAGCAGTATGCACAAAATATGCTGTATACCTTAGTTCGCAATGCTCACCAGTCTCTATATGCACTTGATCCTGCGGATAGAAAAGAAGCGCAACGTGCTTTGGCTGGTATTTTAGGGATGCACGCACTAGCTGCAGGTGCAATTGGTCTGCCGATTACAGGCATGTTAGCTACAGCATCTATATTGATTGCTAAGAAAAGCAAGCTTGGTGCTGCCGCCTTTGGAGCAGCGGCACTTGCTGCATTCTTTGGAGCTGCTGATGGTGATGACGAAGATCCTTATGAGCTGGAAAATGTGATTCGTAACTGGTTGGCAGATATTCACCCTACATTTGCCGATTTGGTGTTTGGTGGGGCGCCACGAGTACTTACACCTGTAGACTTATCAGGTCGTGTGGGCTTAAATAACCTAATTATTCCTGACGTACAGGAAGGACTTGAAGGTGCAGATTGGGCAACTGCAATGCAGTCTGCATTACTTGGGCCAGTCGTTGGAATTAGCACAAGCACAGTAAAAGGTTTGCAGCAAATTCAAGATGGTGACTATGGTCGTGGCATAGAAACCATGTTACCTGTTGTGTTGAAAAATGCGATGAAGTCTTATCGTTATGGTAGCGAAGGTGTACTTACTAAGAACAATGATGTGATTCACCCCGAGGATGTGACAGGGGTTGAGTTGTTTTCTCAAGCAATTGGTTTTTCACCTGCATCTGTCCGCACTTCCTATGAGGGGCGGTCTGCTATTTTCCAATACAGAACCAAGCTGGAAGATCATCGTCGCGGACTTATGCGCAAATGGGTTGTTGCTCGGCAGAATGATGATAGTGATGGCATGAATAAAGCATGGGCTGAAATTCAGGAATTCAACGAAAAAGTCAGTGCGAAAAATCCAAGAATGCGTATTAATCGTATGAACTTAATGCAGAGCTATAAGTCCACTGAGCGAAGAGCGAAAGATACAGGTGATGGTGGGGTTTATCTCACCAAACGGCAGCAAGTGGCTGAGGAGCAAGGTGGGTTTGCTTTTAATCGGTAATAGGAAAAGCCACCTTTGTCGGGTGGCTTGATATCTTTGAAAAGTTTATTTGTTGCAGTATATGAAATAGTTTTGCATATGCTGCAAAAACGATTAAAATATTAAAACAAGCGAATTTTAGACAGGTAGTCTGATGGTAGCTCCAATCCCAAAGACTAAAGCAACTGAATTACTCGAAGAACTCTCTAGATTTGATGAGTTGCACTTAGTTATGTCTGAATTTCGTAAGAATAAATATTTAATTGATATAAGAAAATTATTAGAAACCAATGTTGATGTCGCTCAACTGTGGATTTGCAAGGGATTTGTTCATTCTCGAGCTGGTGAGCCGAAAGAAATGTACGATGCTTTTCAAAATGCTCAAAAGTTAGGGGCGATAGACCCGGACTCTATGTTTAATCAAGCCACACAATACGTGCTCTATGGTCTTTTTGATGAAGCAATTCGTGCAATCAGCTTAACTAAAAACACAATAGCGCAAGAACAACTTGAGAGAATTGCATTATCAACATTTGCTTATGATAAAATTGAAAAGCAAGAGTTGATGGCTGAAACTCGTGAAAAACTTCAAATAAGAAAAAACAGACTAAATGATTTAAGCATTGATATTAATCAAGCTGCTCAATTTGTTGACATTTTTTTTAACTTTTTACGTGAACAAAATATTAGATTCGGATTGGTACGTCATACTATTTTTGATGATGAAGAGTACTATCTTCACTTTGAAGCTGTAGCTGATCTTGAGTTAACTCAAGATATTTTAAATAAATTTGATCAGTATATTGCTGAGCATCCAGAGTTTTATGATATTAATTCAAAAATTAATATTATCTTAACTCCAGTTTCTTCTATTTGGCATAATTTTGCGGCTTAAAATGAGTTTTAAACCACTTCAAAGACTAAATTATGCACAAGATTTAAATGCATCTGGAATGACGGACGAATTACATTTTAGATGTGTTGTTCATCAAGCCTATTATGCTGCTTTGAATCAACTGCAATATGAAATAGATAACAGATTATTTTTTCCAGTAGATGGTGATGATCGTATTAGGCATTCGCATAAAGCGCTTATTGATGCTTGCGATAACCAAACTCGAAATTTATGTACAGGTGATGGTCGGAAAAAATTACTGATGACTGTCGTAAATAATATGCGCAGAGCCAAAAGAATGCGCGAAGTTGCAGATTATAATATTGCAACCAATGTTGATAATGTGAGTGCGCAAACCACCCTAAGATTTGTTCAAGAAATTTTTAATTGTCTCGAGCAATATGAGTAACAGTAAGCCACATTGCAGTTATTAGTGAGCTTGTTGGTGGTGGTTACAAATGGTCGAATAATTTAAATTCATCTGCTGAAAAGACTACAGGCATTACGAATGAATAAACTTGAGCAACGAATTCAAAAAATGGCATCTGGTGATAGAGCTTGGATTGGGCATGGCTATGATGTAAACGAAATGCAAAGTATTCATCATTTTTTACTTTGTCTTGAAAGTAATGAGGTGATACAAATTTTAAGTGTTCACCGGGAATCTACATCTGCTCATAGGTTAGTGGATGCCGTTAGAATTGAGAAATTGTAGAAATTTTTTCTTCTAAAAAGCCACCCTTAGTTGGGTGGCTTCTTCAATTATCTGTTTGCTAAATATCGACCTGTAGTAAGTAGTTCATTTCCATAAACAAACTCTAACAACCCATCAAATTTTTTAGCAAATTCTGCAAGATTGATAGGATAGTAGCCTTTGAGCAGCGGCATTGCTGACAGTTGCCCATCGTCACGAACATGCACAAACCAAGAATGATAATGACCACCACCATATTCATTGTTAATTTGCTGAGCAACTTGAATTACTTCTTGAGGATACGGCAGGGCTTTAATTTCCTGTTTTTCAGGTTTAGCCTTTAACTGAATTGTTTCAAGATAATGAACCGCTTCAGGGAAATGGATCGCCAGTAACTCCGCATAGCGTGGAATTTTGAAATGCCTATTATGGCGACTCCACATTTCTGCATAGATTTTTCGTTCACCACCAGAACGACGCGCCACAATTTCATGTAGTAAAGCTTGCTGTTCTGGTGAGATAGCCTTGCGTTGGTTAATTGCCTGCCCTTTGGTCCAGTAGTCCCACAAAACATCATCACATTCATTTTGGTACGTAATGACCGTTTCACGAAGTTCGGGTTTTACTTTGTTTGGGCTGATAGTCATCAACCAACCGAAAAGTTTTTTGAGTGGCAAGCACAGCATTTTATACTGTTTGCCGTCTTTACCAGTTGTGGTGATTTCCCCCACAACTGAATTAAAGCGCTGTTTGATTTTAACCAGTTGCGCTTTCCAGTCTAAACCCATATTTTCAACAATTGGACGCATTGCTGTATATGGTTGCCCATTAAACTCAACTAAATATAGTTCAGCATTATGGAAAGGTACTGTGATTTGAGTTAAACTATTCATAGTTAATTCCTCTCTGTTATTGACTACATCAAAGCCCTTGCCGTCCAAAGTTCGGGCTTTTTTGTTGTCTGTGGTTTTCATGCTTTCGCACTCTTTCTATTTTCAATTAATAATTTAACTGCTTCATTCAATAGAAATACCATTGAGCGTTTTTCTGAATTAGCAATAACCTTAAGTTCTTTGTGAAGTTCTTCTTCTAAGCGAACTTTCACATAAACAAATTCATTCTCCACTATCTTCTCCTAGTCCCCATTATGGGGTGTTGATTTATAGTACCCATTTTGGGGTTATTGGTCAAGACCCATTTTGGGGGTAATATTCGTTTTATTTGGGTTAATTTTTCATGAGTGAAGATCAGAACAGCGTTGTGACGCTCAAAGTTCGAGTATCACCTGAATTTAGAGAGAAAATTGTAAATACAGCAAAAGCTAATAATCGTTCAATGAACCAAGAAATTGTTGCCCGCCTAGAGCAAAGTTTTGCTAATGATGAAAAACCATCAAATCAATATGTCGATATTTCAAAAGCATTGGCTTTAATTTTTGATGAGATTCAAGACTTAAAAAATAATTCGAAAAAGTGAGTTATCTTTATTTTAAATCCCGATAGCCCCCTGTAAGCCTATGGAAATTGTTCTATTTAATAAAAACTCTACGCAGTGCGTGGAGTTTTTTTTGGAGTGGGGGATGCAAGAGAATACATGGCCTTGGGTGATTAAAGTTGTACCTGCGGTAGTCGGTGCAATTTTAGCGCTAGTGCTCAGTGGTGACATAGACAAAGACGGAAAAATCCAAGTGTCTTTGAGCGTTATAGGTAAGTTTTTAGCAAGTGTTACAGTAAGTTTATACGGAGGCTCAGCCTTTATTGAGCACTTCGAGTTATTAGCAAAATCTACGATGTATCAGGGTTTTGTTATGCTCATTTTTGCAGTATTTGGGTTGCTTGCAATCGGTATTATTTATCAATCATTTGCTTTATTACACGGTAAACCTTTATCTGAAGTAATTGCAGAAGTTAAGTCTGCATTTATTGCGATTATTAGTGCAGGCAAGGGTGGTGGAAAATGAATAAGATGCAAATCAAAAAACTGCAAAAGTCAGTCGGTGTGCATGATGACGGCATCATTGGTCGTGGCACCTTAACTGCAGTATTTAGAAAACTGGGGGCTTCACAAAGCCGTGCTGAAGAACTCGGTCTTGCTGCTAATGTTCATCTACGCAACTTTGGCATCTTAGATAACTCACTTCGCTTTACACACTTCTTTGCACAGTTATCACATGAATCTGGCAACTTCCGATACATGGAAGAAATAGCTTCAGGTTCTGCTTATGAAGGCCGCGCAGATTTAGGTAATACACAGCGAGGTGATGGCAAGCGATTTAAAGGACGCGGACCGATTCAGCTCACTGGCCGCGCAAACTATCGTAAGTATGGACAACAACTAGGCATCGACTTTGAAAATAATCCTGAAATTGTAGCAATCCCAAGCATCGGGTTGATGGTCGCTTGCAAGTTCTGGGCTGACAATGGACTTAATTTGTTGGCAGATCAAGATGATGTAAGGGCTGTGACACGTCGTATCAATGGTGGTTATAACGGTTTTGAAGATCGTAAATCACACTTAGCAAAGCTGAAAAGTTGGGTGTGATAAAAAGCCATCAAGTGATGGCTTTTTGTTGTGATTGGCCAATCAATATTGACATCGTAGAGGTCTAAAAACATCAATGAAAGCCGACGCATAAAAGTCGGCTTTTTTTATTTGCATTTTTTAAATACAACCAGTTTTTAAAAACAGACTTGGCATTGATTAAAATGTCAGAATTGCTAGTATATTCAACGCTTTCAAACATAGTTTTGCATTTATTTTGCATTTATTTTGCAAGGCAAAAAATAAGTTTATTTAATTCAATAGTTTACGCTCGGAAATTTTCAATGCTCTCAATTTATTTAACAGATGTTCAGCAACACGTGCAATTTAAAGATTACCCGGGTGAGCAGCCTGTTAAATTTATCTTGAATTTTAAAAAGATTTTTCCAAGTGTAATGGAGCTTTTACTACCTGTATTGCCTGAAAATGAAAATCTGGAAGAAATGACGTGGGAATCAACCACTGCAGATTTAGAGTTATTTAAATTGCTGCTCAGTGGGTGGGGCGTGATTGAATTACGTTTAAATGCGCTCAGTCAGTTCAAGGGCAAGACATTTGCAGATCAGTTAGTGAAACAAGCCCAACAAAAACGTAAAGATTTCGCCAAAGCACAACAACAATTACAAACTGTGGAGCTAGATTACTTATTTATGCATGAAACACATGCCTTAATTGATGCTGAATTGGTAGAAGTAGGTGAAAAGTTCTATTTGCCAATTTTGCGTGATTTATGGAAAGGCAAAGTATCTACAAAAGTATTGGAAGCGAAGTTTTAAGAACAAACCCATATTAAAAAGCTGTCTCGGCGGCTTTTATTTTTTATAGAATCATACAAGACGATTAGCAACCACTTGCAAATTCAAGATTAATTCAAAATAGCCTAAGCAAAGATTTTAGAAATTTCCTCTCTTAAGAAATAATGCCTTGAATTTTCCTGTAAATCTTTATGCCAATACATCCCCATATTAATTACAGGCAAGTCTACAGGCACATCAAAAATATTCAATTTTTGGCTCATATTCAAATGCTTTAAAATCATTTTAGGAATAGTTAGTATGGCTTGAGGATGCTGCTGTAAAATCTGTAACGCCGTAGAATAGTGCTGACAACGTAAAAAAACCTGCCGTGATAATTGCTTTTGATGCAAATAAATATCTTCTAGCAACATACCAGTACGCCGTGATGAAACCCCAATATGTGCAGAAGATAAATAAAGTGCAGTATTCATTTCTTGTTGTGAACTACAGACCACAAATTGGTCTTGAACTAAGGATTGAAACTGAATTTTATCGCCAAAGTTTTGTTCTAAATCAATTACAAAATCAATTTGTTGTGTTGCTAAATCTGCCAAAACCGTTTTGCGGTCTAATTTGTGGCTCAGAAATTGAATATCCAAGTTCAACTTTTGAAAATGCGCCACCAATTTAGGAAAAATAATCGGTTCAATTTCATCATGTATAGCAATTTTGAGCGATTGCAACATATTCGGCTCAAATTGCTGTTTCTGTATTGCAATACTTTGAATCGCCAACAAGGCATTTTTAATAGTCGGATAAATTTGCTCGGCAAAAGGCGTAGGCAGCATTTTATTGCCACTTCGCACCAGTAAATCATCTTGTAAATGTTGTCTTAAACGCTGCAAAGCATGACTGGCGGCAGATTGGCTAATACACAAAATTTGTGCAGCTTTGGAAATACTGCGCTGCTCATAAATTGCAACAAACATCGGGTATAAATTGATGTCTAAACGATGAAAAACGGCAAGATCAACTTTTGCATTATTATGAACATGATTCATAGTATTTTATTGAATTAAATCATTTTGTTCATATTAGTTTTCAAGTTAAGGTGTTGTAAAGCAATGAATACAATATTTTAAGGGATTTGAACCATGTTTGAGCTATCTGCACGCGCCAAAGACTATATAGAACGTACCAAAGCCTTTATTGCCAAAGAAATTGAGCCGATTGAAGCTGAATTCTGGGCAGAAGTTCACGAATTAAATCAGGGTGGTGACTGGACTAAATGGCAATGGCCAGCACAATTAGAACAATTAAAAGCCAAAGCCAAAGCTGCAGGTTTATGGAATATGTTTTTACCTTGTCCAGAATTAGGACAAGGTTTGTCGGTACAAGAATATGCACACATTGCAGAGTTGAGTGGACGCAGTTTGATTGCGCCAACCGTATTTAACTGTAATGCACCCGACAGCGGCAACATGGAAGTTTTATGGCGCTATGGTTCTGAAGCACAAAAGGCAGAATGGCTGACACCGCTGCTTGAAGGTAAAATTCGTTCTGTGTTTTGTATGACTGAACCTGCAGTGGCTTCAAGTGATGCGACCAATATGCAGGCAACAGCAGTCGTAGATGGCGATGAAATTGTCTTGAATGGTCGTAAATGGTGGTCTTCAGGTTTGGGCGATCCAAATGCCAAAATTATTATTTTTATGGCGCATACGCCCGATGAAACTAAAGACCGTCATCATCAACACTCTATGGTTTTAGTACCTGTAGATACTGCGGGCGTTAAAATTGAACGTATGTTACCTGTATTTGGTGATTACGATGCGCCACACGGTCATGGCGAAGTTAGTTTTGATAACGTGCGTGTGCCTGTTGCCAACTTTATTGGCGGTGCAGGACAAGGTTTTGAAATTGCACAAGGTCGTTTAGGGCCGGGGCGTATTCACCATTGTATGCGTTGTATTGGCGCAGCAGAAAAATCTTTGGAATTGATGATTGACCGTGGCATGAGCCGTACCGCATTTGGCAAGGAAATTCTGAAACTCGGTGGCAATTTGGAGCGCGTAGCGGAAGCGCGTGTGGCGATTGATCAAGCACGTTTATTGACGCTTTATGCAGCTTATAAAATGGATACTTTAGGCAATATGGCAGCACTTACCGAAATTTCTGCCATTAAAGTAGTTGCACCCAGTGTTTTAGAAAAAGTGGTTGATATGGCGATGCAGATTCATGGCGGCGCAGGCGTGTCTAGAGATACACCGCTGACAGCCTTCTTTGCTCAAGCCCGAAGTTTACGGCTTGCTGATGGGCCAGACGAAGTACACAAAGGCATGATCGCCAAACTTGAGTTGGCTAAACGTGGTTATCGTAGCAGCCACAAAAAATAAGTCAGTTGCGAATTTTTTATTGTGTCGCTCGATAGTTTATTGGCAATATTTTCTATATTGCCGATACATCACAAGTGAACACCGAAAATCTATGTTAGATTAAAAAAATGGGAAATTAGGGAAAAATAATGTCAGTTATTGATGTAGGCGGCACAGTACGCAAAGGTGAAGAACTCGATATTCAGGCAGTGACAGCATGGTTAAAACAACAAAATGTCGATGTCTTAGAACCTGTAGAAGTCACACAATATTCAGGCGGTGCATCTAACTGGACATATCGCCTCAAGTACAGCAATGCTGATTTAATTTTGCGTCGTCCGCCTAAAGGTACTAAAGCTAAATCCGCACACGACATGGCGCGTGAATATCATGTACAAAAGAACTTAGCCCCGTTTTATCCTGTTTTACCTGAAATGGTAGCACTATGTCAGGACGAATCTGTCATTGGCTGCGATTTTTACGTGATGCAACGTATTGAAGGCATTATTCCTCGTGCAAAACTGCCACCTGAGCTTGATTTTAGCGAAGCCCAAGTGCATGAACTTTGTGTGAATGTTATTGATAAACTCATTGAGCTGCATCAAGTACCTTATGCAGGAACTGAGCTAGAAATATTAGGGAAGGGTGATGGCTATTGCCGACGTCAGGTGGAAGGTTGGGATGCACGCTATGCCAAAGCACATACCATCAACGTGCCATCTTTTAAATATGTGCGTAAATGGTTGTTAGACCATATTCCTGCAGATTCAAAAACCTGCATTATTCATAACGACTGGCGTTTTGATAATGTGATTTTAGACCCGAAACATCCGACTCAAGTGATTGGCGTTTTGGACTGGGAAATGGCAACACTGGGCGATCCACTCATGGATTTAGGCTCGGCTTTGGCATATTGGGTTGAAGATACCGATAATCAAATTTTTAAAGCCACCCGTCGTCAACCAACGCACTTAAAAGGCATGTTCACACGTCAGCAAGTGGTGGACTATTATTTGCAAAAAACAGGCTTGAGCACCGATAACTGGACATTCTATGAAGTGTTTGGAATTTTCCGTTTAGCGGTGATCGCCCAGCAAATTTATTATCGTTATTTCCACAAGCAAACCAATAATCCTGCATTTAAGGATTTCTGGATTGTCATTCATGCTTTGCATATTCGTGCCTTAAAGTTAATTGGTTTACAAAAACTGGAAGCAAATGAACTAGCACAAAAATATATCGCCAAATTTAAGGAATTGATGCCGAAATGACCACCATTTATTTAATTCGTCATGGGCAAGCATCTTTTGGGGCAGAAAGTTATGATCAACTTTCGCCTAATGGTGAGTTACAAGCCAAATTGCTCGGACGTTATTTTGATCGCATTTTAAAAGAAGCACCCTATGTGGTGGCTGGTTCAATGCAGCGCCATCAGCAAACTGCACAACTGGCTTTGGCAGAATGTTTTCCTGAGGTCGAAATTCATACCGACAGGGCATGGAACGAGTTTAATCATCAACAGGTTTTCGCGCAGTATGAACCGCGTTTTAATCAACCTGAATTGATGAAAGAAGATGTCGCCAAAGAGGTCAATCCTCGTGCATATTTAGCAAAAATTTTTGAAGGTGCGATAGAACGCTGGACGGGCGGTGAATATCACCATGAATATGAAGAATCTTGGCCGCATTTTAAACAGCGTGTCGAAGATGCATTGCAGCATTTATGTGATGACTTAGCCCAAAAACAACCACGATATGCTGTGGTATTTACTTCTGGTGGTGTGATTTCTGTGGCTGCAGGTAAAATTTTAGGCTTAACGCCCAATAAAACCTTTGCATTGAACTGGGCAATTACTAACTCAAGTATCACCACTTTACGTTTGGTCGGCAGTGAACCACAACTGTTAAGCTTGAATGAACATCATTTTATTAAAGCTGAAAACTCAAATTTATTGACTTGGATTTAAGGATCAAACCATGACAAAAACAATTCTAATTACAGGTGCAAGTTCAGGTATTGGTGCGGGTATGGCACGTGAATTTGCTCAAATGGGTTATAACCTTGCAATTTGCGCCCGACGTTTAGAGCGTTTGGAAACGCTGAAACAAGAACTGGAAAGCCAGTTTGGTATTCGTGTTATTGCAAAAACGCTGGATGTCACCAATTATGATCAGGTGTTTCAGGTGTTTCGTGAATTTAAACAAGATTTTGGACAAATTGACCGCATTATTGTCAATGCAGGCGTGGGCGAAGGACGTCGCATTGGTAAAGGTAATTTTGCCATCAACAAAGCCACAGTAGAAACCAACTTTATTTCAGCTTTGGCGCAGTGTGAAGCCGCGGTTGAAATTTTCCGTGAGCAAAACTCAGGGCATTTGGTGATGATTTCATCTATGAGTGCCATTCGTGGTATGCCAAAACATCTTACTGCTTACGGTGCAAGTAAAGCTGCAGTAGCACATTTAGCAGAAGGAATTCGTGCAGAATTAATTGATACACCTATTCAAGTTACGACTATTTTCCCTGGTTATATTCGTACCGAAATCAACGAAGGTGCAAAAAAACTGCCTTTTGAAGTTGATGAAAAAACAGGTTCACGCTTACTTGCTGCAGAAATTGAAAAAGCGCCAATTAAAGCCTATGTACCTAAATGGCCATGGTTGCCATTGGGCTTAGCTATGAAAGTTTTACCATTAAAATTGGTCAATAAACTCGGCTAAATAGCAGCGATATCATAGTATTTGAATAGCATCCTGAAATTTAAAGCTGATGATGAATGCAATCACTTTAAATGACACGATGCTATTTTTATATTTGAGTCTCTACTTTTGTTTGGGTTTAAAATTTGTATTTTCGGTTTTCGTATTTAAGAGTGAAATGTGATGTGGCTTAGAACAGCAACCCTTGCCTTAATTCCCGCTTTGGTGATTCAGGGAAGTCGTGTTAAAAAGAACACGATCCGATTGCCTGAAGCCGAAGGCGCACGAGAAGGTATTACAGGGCAAGGGCAAACGCTGTCATTATTGATTTTAGGCGATTCTGCCGCTGCAGGCGTTGGGGTAGCACATCAAAATGATGCGCTTTTAGGTGCGGTGATTTCTGCTTTGCAGCATCAGTACCAAGTACATTGGCGTTTAGAGGCGCAGTCTGGAGATACTACCTCACAAGTCATTCAAAAAACGAAAAAACTGGTAAATCAAAAATATGATGTTGTGGTTACTTCTGTTGGTGTCAACGATGTAACACGCTTAATGTCGGCACAGACTTGGATTAAACAACAGCAACATTTTTATCAACTTATTCAAGCGAAATTCCAACCTGAATTAATCATTGCTACGGGGGTTCCACCAATGCATTTATTTCCCGCATTGCCCAATCCATTATCTTGGCTATTTGGACAATACGCAAAACAAATGAACTTACAATTAGAAAAAATGATTGCACAACAAGAAGATATGCAGTGGATTGAATATGATATTCGAAAATATCAATCCATGAATTTAGAAATGGCAAAAGATGGTTTTCATCCAAGTAAAGAAATTTACCAGATTTGGGGGAAAGAAGTCTCGGATAGGATTTTGGAGTGGTTTTAGGTAAATTAACTTAAATAATGGTATAGTGTTAACAATCGTCAACACTAAATTATAATTAAATCATCAAGCAGAATGAAAATATGAAGAAACATCCCAATAAACATATTCGCGAAGCAATTGAATATGCGATTGAAAACGGCTGGGATGTTGTCGATTCAGGTAAATCAGCACATGCAAAACAAATCTTGCGTAAAGTAAAGCAATGTCATGGAGATGAACTATGAATAACTATCACTTTACTGTTGTGGTACGTGACGCACGTTCTGATCTGTCTGTGCTAGAAGATAAGTTCTTTGAAGCGGGTTGTGATGATGCATTAGTTTGCAGTTATAACGATACAATTTATCTTGAGTTTGACCGTGAAGCTGAAAATGCAGAACAAGCGATTCACTCAGCATTAGACAATATTCGCTCATTAGGATTTCATGATCTGATAGTAGAAGAGCAAGGTTATTCAACTTTGGCAGTAATGGCTGAACGTGCTGGAATGACTCGTCAAGCATTATCTTTATATGCGCAAAATAAACGTGGTGACGGAAACTTTCCACGTCCGATGTATGGACTTGCATCTAGATCTGCAATGTATTTTTGGCCAGAAGTTGCGACATGGTTATTCAATCAAGGGAAGTTACATAAAAATCATTATGAAGTTGCTCGTACTGCAATGTCTTAGCTTAATTTAAAGACCAAAGGTTCAATCTATAAATGTCTGATTCTAAAATAGAAACCCATCCACTAGAACCCTTTTTACCAGCCAATGCCAAGCTGTTAATGCTTGGGAGTTTTCCACCGCCTAAAAGCCGTTGGAAAATGGATTTTTATTATCCGAATTATCAAAATGATATGTGGCGAATTTTGGGCTTATGCTTTTTTCAAGATAAAAACTACTTTTTAGATTTAGAAGCTAAAAATTTTCATCTTCATAAAATTATTGATTTTTTAAACACCACTGGCATTGCTATTTCAGATACGGCGCAGCAGGTGATTCGCTTAAAAGGCAATGCATCAGACAAATTTTTACAGATTGAAAAACCAATGGATATTGCAGCACTTTTAAGCAAGATACCTTTATGTCAAAGCATTATGACCACAGGCGATAAAGCGACTGATACACTCATGTTATCTATGCCTGAATCTGCCGAAAAACCTCAAATTGGGCAGGCGACACATTGCTATTTTGCCAAGCGTGAGCTGCATTTATATCGGATGCCTTCATCTTCACGAGCCTATCCTTTAGCTTTAGAGAAAAAGGCAGAAGCGTATTTTAACTTATTTAAAGAAATAGGCTTACTATAAGTAACTTTAAATAATTGTAGACAGTGATGGCAGAGAAAGAAAAATACGCTTCCATAATTAATGTCTATCTATTGTCATTACATCATCCATTCAATAGGGAATAATGAAACTGTTTTCATCATAAAACGCTGAAACTGTGTGGTTTCAGGATCATGATGATACGTTTGAATACTGCCATCTGCCTGATGATCTAACCAAATAATTTGACCGTTTTCGTCTAATTGCAGTTCATACGCAATTTGTGGCAAATAGCGGTCTAAAGATTGAGAAACATCGTTTTGCAATTGTTCAGACTCTAACACCAAGCCAACTTCGGTATTTAATTTTGCAGAACGAGGATCAAGGTTAAAAGAACCTACAAAGACCATGCCATCTATATCAAAGAATTTGGCATGTAAACTCGAGGCGTTTTTGCCTTTGGCAGGAATTACGTTACCCGTTGCAACTTCATACCAAGTACGCTTTTTTCGTTCAATATAAGGCTTAAATTCATATAAACGAATACCTGATTTAAGTAAATCTACGCGATACTGCTGATAAAATGCATGTACCAAAGGCACATCATTGGCTAAAAATGAATTGGTCAATACACGTATCTGTATTCCTTTTTCAGCCAGTTGAGTGAGTGTTTTAAGACCATCTTCTGTTGGGACAAAATAGGCAGAAACCAGTTCTAAATGTTGTTTGGGCTCACCCATTAACTTTAACATTTGTTTGTAAATCAGTTGCTCGCCTTGAGCTGTACCCCGAATTTTATTCGGAGAATCTGCCACAAAATGCGCACGTACCCACTGTATAGGATGTTGTTCTAATTTGATGCTGACTTCTTCTTGCGCGTTAGCCACACGTTCACGAATTTTATCTTTATATTTGGCATTTAATTCATAGCGATTACGCAATTCTCTCAATTGCAACGCGTTGCCTGTGCCTAATAATTGCTTTACTGAATAGCTTAGTTCGTCATTCCAAAACTCTAAAAACACGGCATTGGCTTGGGGGACAGCACTGCCATAGAATAGAATATCCATATCAGTAAATTGAAAATTTTCACTGGCATCAAAATATTCACGGCTAATATTACGCCCACCTGTCACGGCAATCGCCCCATCGGCAATAATTAGTTTATTGTGCATACGGCGATTGATTTGTTTAAAACGAAACAAATAATCCATCACACGAAAATGCCGATATTTGTACGGATTGAAAATTTTTATTTCAAAATTAGGATGCTGAGCAAGCCGTTTTAAGGTTGGATCAAGTTGCGTACCATTTTGATCATCAATTAATAAACGAACTTTTACACCACGATCTGCTGCTTTGAGCAGTTCAGCCAACATCAACTGACCAATTAAATCATCTTCCCAAATGTAATATTGTAAATCTAAATGGTGCTGTGCTTTTTGAATCAAATATAAACGCGAGGCGATGCTACTAAAGGCATCATTTAGAGAAAGATACGCTGTTAAATTTTGGGATAAATGTGCATCAATTTCCTGACCATTCAGCCAATGATCTACATAATGCTCAACAGGGCTATCTTTGCTCGCTTGATTCATCGGTAAACTGCATCCTGTCAGTAAAATAGCGAAAAAAGCCAACATTCCAAGCCAGTAACAAGGTCTTTGGATCTTCATGATTATTCTTAAGTCATTCTGTATTTATACATGGAGATTATCCTCATGTTAATGCTTGAAACTCTGAATAGAAAGAGGGTATTGTGAGAGTCTGTTGATATTTTATAAATAGCTTGCGAGATATCTCTCTCACATCGCAAACATAGACGAATTGTCAGCAGCCCCTTATCATCTGTTAATGTATTTTTTAGGGATAATTTGCTCATGAAATCACGTGCAGCCGTCGCATTCGGCCCAGGTCAGCCGCTTGAAATTGTTGAAATTGAAGTTGCACCGCCGCAGGCTGGAGAAGTCTTGGTCAAAATTACCCACACAGGGGTATGCCATACCGATGCATTTACCTTATCGGGTGAAGATCCTGAAGGTGTTTTCCCTGCAGTTCTTGGCCATGAAGGTGCAGGTATTGTTGTTGAAGTTGGTGAGGGCGTGACCAGTGTTCAACCAGGCGATCATGTGATTCCGCTTTACACAGCAGAATGTGGCGAATGTTTATTCTGTAAATCTGGTAAAACCAACCTATGCGTTTCCGTACGTGCGACACAAGGTAAAGGTTTAATGCCTGATGGCACGACACGTTTTTCTTATAATGGACAACCGATTTATCACTACATGGGCTGTTCAACCTTTAGTGAATATACGGTAGTTGCTGAAGTATCTTTAGCAAAAATTAATCCTGAAGCCAATCATGAGCAAGTTTGCTTATTAGGTTGCGGTGTTACAACTGGTTTAGGTGCAGTTAAAAATACTGCAAAAGTCCAAGAAGGCGATACCGTTGCGGTATTTGGCTTAGGTGGTATTGGTTTAGCAGTTGTGCAAGGTGCGCATAAAGCCAAAGCCAGCCGTATTATCGCCATTGATACCAACCCAGAGAAATTCAAATTGGCAGAACAATTTGGTGCAACCGAATTCTTAAATCCAAAAGATTATGACCGCCCAATTCAGGAAGTCATTGTGGAAAAAACAGGTTGGGGCGTAGATCATTCTTTTGAATGTATTGGAAATACCAATGTGATGCGTTCCGCTTTGGAATGTGCACATCGTGGTTGGGGACAATCCATTATTATTGGTGTTGCAGGTGCAGGTCAGGAAATTTCAACTCGTCCATTCCAATTGGTGACAGGTCGTACTTGGAAAGGAACTGCGTTTGGTGGTGTAAAAGGTCGTTCGCAATTGCCAGGCATGGTTGAAGAAGCCATGAAGGGTGATATTCAACTCGAACCATTTGTAACGCACACCATGGGGCTAGACCAAATTAATGAAGCCTTTGATTTAATGCATGAGGGTAAATCTATTCGTAGTGTGATTCATTTTGATCAATGATGAGTAACGCGCTTAAATAAAGACCCAACAAAAACCAAGCTTCGGCTTGGTTTTTTTAACCCCTGGATTCGCTAAAACAGCAGCTTAATTTTAATAAATACATCCAATAAAAATTATTTTACAAAAAGGATTGCCAAACGGAACAATACAGCGTATTTTAATTTTAACAGCTCATTTTTTGATGAAAACAAGATGTTAAAGCAACCTTTAATCGCAAACGCTTACTATTACTTTTGGCAGTTTCAATGATTGCCTGAGTCGCGTTCGGGCAAAGGTTGCCCACCAGTTGATACCTGATCGGCAACCCTGATCAGGTTTTTTTATGTCTGGTGTTTTGAATTTTATAGGTTTTTCGGAGATTTAATCATGTACAACGTTAATTATTCATACTTTAGCAACTTTTATTGGTTTTACTTTAGTCAATCTATGACTCAAACCTTGCAATCCATTAGACCCATAACGCTGAAATAAATGATCGGACTGTAAAAAAGAGAAACAGTCCAAAGGAACAGACCAATGAATGCTTTAAATACTGCTTTACAACAACAGACCAACAATACTGAAATTAGTTTAAGTTTACCGCATCAACTCAAAGCGCAACTCCCACTTTCATCTGCGCTAAAACAACAAATCGCACAACATCGACAGATTATTCAGAACATTTTAGCGGGCACAGACCCTCGCTTATTGGTCATTACAGGACCTTGTTCAATTCATGATCCGCAAGCAGCACTCGAATACGCAGAAAAATTAAAACAATTACAAAGCCAAGTTTCAGATCAAATTTTCTTGGTGATGCGCGCCTATATCGAAAAGCCACGTACTACGGTAGGCTGGAAAGGCTTTTTGTATGACCCAGACTTAGATGGCTCTGCAAACATGCAATTAGGCTTAGAAAAATCACGTGAACTGTATCTACAAATTATAGAAATGGGTTTACCAATTGCTTCTGAAATTTTAAGCCCAATGGCAACGGGATATTTTGATGATGTACTGGCTTGGGGTGCAATTGGCGCACGTACCAGTGAATCACAAATTCACCGTGAAATTTCTAGCGCCATGCCGTATAGCATTGGTTTCAAAAACGGAACTGATGGCTCAATTCAAATTGCATTAGATGCAATTCAATCGGCAAGTCATCCACATCAATTCATGGGAATGAGCCAGTCGGGTTTACCTGCTATTTTGTCATCACAAGGTAATCCACACGCGCATTTAATTTTACGTGGCGCAAATTCAGGGCCAAATTATCAATTGGCAGAAATTGAGAAAATTCAGCACAAAGCCAAAGGGCAGTTGCCTGCATTGATTATTGACTGTAGTCACGGTAACAGCCATAAAGACCCACAACAACAACCGCAAGTCTTGCGTACCATTGTGGCAGAACGTGAACAGACGCAAGTCCGTGGCATTATGTTAGAAAGTCATTTAGTGGATGGGAATCAAAAGATTTCTTGCGAGATGACCTATGGTCAATCTGTTACCGATGGCTGCTTAGGTTGGGATAAGACTGAGCAACTGCTCATTGAGGTCGCTGAAAGCTTAAATCGTCAGGTTTTGGCTAAAACTGCATAAAAATAAAACTCCATAAACCAAAAAACCTGAAATTTCAGGTTTTTTGGGTGGGAGAGTATTTAAAAATCTAATCTTCTTAGATTAGTTTTTAAAATAACAATACTTTTGCTGCCATTAAAAACTAAGCCTGAATGTCTGCATTAGGTTGTTTAGCTACAACAAATTTATAGAAAATTAAACTAATAAACGTCAAAACAGCACAGAGCAAATACGCTGCGGTATAGTCATAACCCGCAATAATCCAACCTAGAATTAACGCGCCTAAGGCGATACCAATATCGTAACAACAAAAATACGTAGATGTGGCATGACCAATGCGATCTTTTGGTGAGCGCTGAATTGAAATGGTTTGTAAACATGGTTGTGCTGAGCCAAAACCGACACCAATCAATACTGCTGCGAACATAAAACCAATCACACTTTGTACTTGGCTCAAGACTATTAATCCTAAAGCAAATAGGGCAATTGCAGGATAAATCACCACGCTTGGGCCATGACGATCATAAATTTTGCCTGTAATCGGGCGTAAACTCATCATCGAAATTGCAAAAACCACGAAGAATAAACTGGCATAAGACAGCATGTGACGCGATTCTGCAAAGGTAGAAATAAACGACATAATGCTGGCGTACGCAAAGGACACCATCATTGCCATTAGTGAAACTGGCAGTGCTTTTTTCTCTACAAAATCATGCAGTCCTAATTTACGCTTTGGTATCGATTCAACTTGTGCTTTATTGGCATTTGCCACAAGCGGAATCATCAAACAAAAAGCAAAACCAACCCAAACACTTAAAGACAATAAAGTTGAAATGGCTGAATAGGAAATGGTTTGAATTAAGCCTAAACCAATTAACGGCCCCAGTACGATGCCTAAATTCAACGATACTAAGAAATAACCCATGCCTTCGCCTTTACGGCTATCTGGAATAAAGTTATTGGCAATAGGTACGGTGACTGTGGTGACAATACTGAACCAAATACCGTGTAAAAAGCGTAACACTAAAAGAAACATTAAGTTATCGGCAAAGATATACGCCACGCTACATAAGCAAAACATGATTTCAGAAACGTATAAGGTCTTTTTATAACCAAATTTTTCAATAATCAGACCGTTAAATGGGCGAATCGCGATTGCAGATAACATAAACAACGTCATGGCTAAACCTGCTTGTGACAGGCTACCACCCAGTTCATTCACAATATAAATAGGCAAAATTGTTGTTTGTGCATAATAAAAAATGAATAAGAACAAGTTATTGAATAAGCAGAGAATAAACGACTTATTCCATAAATGTTCGGCATTTACGGAGGGCATGGGAATAACCTATAGCTTGTGAATGGGAGCGATCACGCTGTGCGTACATTGTTATGCAGATGATTTGTTATTGAAGACAGAGTACAGCGCTATCATGCAAGATAGAATAAAACAACTTATGTGAAAAGTACAGTTATTTAATAATATGATTGAAAAACTTTAATTTTATTGAATTTTATATAGGTAAATTATCACAATAAGATAAATATATGATAATTAAGATTGTGTGAATAAAAAAATCAGCCCTAAGGCTGATTTTTCAATTATGTATCCGTTACGAGTAACTGAAATTTTATAAACCAGCTTCGTATTCAGCGCTAGAAAGTAGTTTTTCAACATCTGCAATGTTGTCTGGTTTGATTTTATAAATCCAGCCTTTGCCATAGGGTTCATCATTCACAAAATCAGGATCATCTTCCAAATTGCTATTCACTTCAACCACTTCACCAGAAACAGGCGCATGAATATCTGAAGCTGTTTTAACAGATTCTACTACGCCAGCTTGATCACCCGCAGTAACGTGTTGGCCAACTTCTGGGGCTTCTACATAAACTAAATCGCCCAAAGCATCTTGTGCATGGTCTGAAATTCCTGTGACGACCAAATCACCTTCAATACGTACCCATTCGTGGGTGCTTGCATATTTTAAGTCTGCAGGGTGATTCATTTGATAACTCCTTAAATTGTATCGAATCTTTTTGCCATGTTTTATACATGCTTTTTGCTAAAAACAAAAGTTTATAAATATGGATCTTTACGCCAATTGCTCGGACTGCGTCCACTCCAGCGTTTAAAGGCACGACTAAAATTTGCCACGTCGCTATAGCCTAACTCATCGGCAATTTGCTCTAGGGTATAGTCTGTACGTGACAAGAGCGAAGTCGCATGCCGATAGCGCACTTCATCCACCAAATTTGAAAAAGAGGTGCCTTCGGCAGCCAGTTGTCGCTTTAGAGTGCGATCTGACATGTGTAGATGGTCAGCCACATGCTCAATACTTAAATAATGTTGTTCCGCATGAGTCAAAATATCACGTACACGCATGGAAATACGCCGACGTTCGCCCAAGGCAGAAAGTTCTGCTTCACATTGATTAATGGCAATTTGACTGGCAATTGGATCTGCATTAATCATTTTTAAGCCAAGATATTGCTTATCAAAACTGAGTGCTAAATAAGGTTGATCAAAACGAAATTGATGATAGGGAAATTTAGCCATGTATTGGTCAAAGCCTTCTGGCTTTGGAAAGTCAAAATCGACTTCACCTGTAAAATCTTGCATGCCTGTCATGGCTTTACTCATGGTGATCATGCCAATAATTAAAGCGATGGCGATTTCTGTGCGTAAAGGTTCCATGTGAATATCACACTGCAATTGCAGACTGGCTTTTTCGCCAAAAGTCGAGAAAAACAATTGTAAAAAGGGCATACGCAGTTGAATAAAACGATTGGCTAAAATCAACGCATCACTAATTTCATGCGCAGTCATAATCGCATAGCCAATAAAGCCATGAATGGAAATGCGCATTTGCGTACCAAGATGATAACCGAGCGTCGATTCGCCTGTAAGTTTTAAAGCATGTTTAACCAACTCATTGGCAATAGGTGTAGGAATACGACATTCTGGGTCTGCCAACATTTCGCTATTGAGTTGAAATGGTGCAAATAAGGTATCTGCGTTATAACCCCAACGGGATACAACATCCAAAACCAATAAGCCATAAACCCCTGGAACACCTTGTTCCTGACGTGCTGATATTGTTTTCATGCATGTTCCATTGCATTTGCTAATTTTATTTTAATTTGCCTTAGCGACTGTCATCTATGCATATCTTAGTTTGCCAAACGGCGACATAAGAACGTAGATGACATATTGCATCTTGGCATGAAAATTAAAGAAATTCTATGGAAATTGTTAGACAAAACAGGCTTTGACTATATGCGATAAATCTGCATTTCATCAAAGCCTGAGTTACAGCAAAGTTGCTGGAGATGCTAATTTTTATCAGTCGATGGTTTTACGATTTTATCTTGTTCAATTAAAAAACCACCTGTTTGACGCTGCCAAAGTTGTGCATAAATTCCGTTCATAGCCACCAGTTCATCATGCGTACCTTGTTCTGCAATACGTCCTTGATCGAGCACAATTAAACGATCCATTTGTGCAATGGTAGATAGTCTGTGTGCAATCGCGATTACAGTTTTACCTTGCATGAGTTCATCGAGGCTCGATTGAATTGCCGCTTCAACCTCAGAGTCGAGCGCACTGGTGGCTTCATCTAAAATTAAAATAGGTGCATCTTTTAAGAAAACACGGGCAATGGCAATACGTTGACGTTGTCCGCCTGAAAGTTTAACACCTCGTTCTCCCACGTAGGCTTCATAGCCTTTTTTGCCACGTAAATCGTTCAATTGTGGAATAAATTCCTCGGCTTTAGCTTTGCGTACTGCTTCAAACATTTCTGCATCAGTGGCGTCAGGTCGCCCATATTTAATATTTTCAGCCACAGTACGATGTAATAATGAAGTATCTTGAGTCACAAGTGCAATATTTTTACGCAAACTGTCTTGGGTCACATCCTCAATATTTTGCCCATCAATCATAATTGAGCCGTGTTTGAGTTCATAAAAATGCAAGAGCATTTGAATTAAGGTCGATTTACCTGCACCTGAGCGTCCCACAATACCAATTTTTTCGCCTGCACCAATATGCAGATTAAACTGGTCAATCACGTTTTTACTGTTATAAGCAAAACTTACATCTTTAAACTGAATTTCGCCTTGAGTAACTTGTAATGGCTTCGCATCGGCTTTATCTTGTATCGCAATTGGACGTCCAAGAGTTTTCATACCGTCTTGAATGGTGCCGACATTTTCAAACAGGGCAGAGGTCTGCCACATCATAAACTCGGCAATACTGTTGAGTTTAAGAATCATGGCTGTGGTGGCTGCAATAATCCCCAATTCTGCACGACCATTTAACCACAGCCAAATTGCAGTACCTAAAACGCCTACATACAACACCACGCTCAGTAAATTGATGCTGATTTCATATTGAGCGCCCAAACGCATTTGTTTATAAACCGTCACCATAAATTCTTGCATAGATGCTTTGGCGTATTGGCTTTCACGACCTGCATGCGCAAACAATTTTACGGTTTGGATATTGGTATAAGCATCGGTCACACGTCCTGTCATCACTGCACGTGCATCGGCTTGTTCATTAGATACTTTGCTCAAACGCGGAATAAAATAAGCTGCTGCAAGAATAAATAAAGCCAACCATAGCAATAACGGCAAAATGAGCATTGGAGAAATTGCGCCCAATACCAGACTAATCGTAATAAAGTAAATGAATACATAGGCAAGCATATCGCCCAAAATGACCCAAAACTCACGTACTGCTAAGGCGGTTTGCATGACTTTGGCAGAGAGTCTTCCTGCAAAATCATTATGGAAAAAATCCAGACTTTGTTGCAACATTAAATTGTGGAAACGCCAACGCAAACGCATTGGAAAACCACTGTATAACATTTGATGCTTCACAATTGACTGCGCACTGGCAAAAAAGATATTGGCCAATAAAATACAAAACAGCAAAGTAAGGTTCTGCTGATGTTGCGCAAGGAAAGTATCTGGCTGACTTTGACTAAGCCATGTGACTAAATCGCCAATTTTTGCATATAGCAAAGCTTCAAAGCTGGCAGCGCCTGCAGTACATAAAACCAATAACAATAAATATGGACGTACACCTGAAGCTGCTTGCCAAACAAAGGCAAAAAACGTAGTTGGTAAGGGTTCGGTCAAACCTTTATTTGGATAAGGGTCTATAAGTTTCTCGAACCACTTGAGCATACGATGTTACCTTGATGACTAAACTTAAATTTAAAGACAGATAGATTTAAAACTGTAAAAACAAAAACTTGGGATAAAGCTAAGACTATTTCTATAAATATTTCTTAACTTATAGTGATACAGCTTGTAGGTCTAGTTTACGCCATAACACAGCAAATGTTGAAAGAAGAAATATAGATGATTAATTGGCATACAAAACCACGTTATACATTCACTTTTATGCATAAAGCTGCAACGCATCAAAATTCATCTACCCATAAAAAGCGTATTGGTTCACATTTTTAATGATATTTCATCGAACCAATAGCATATAAACATTTAATTTTAATGAAAAAATTAATTTAAATTCAACATTGATTGCTATAATCACGCCCATTTTTAGCACAACCGTGCTGTAAATTGGTTTTAAGTTGATATTTTTATGATGCGTAACTTTTTAGGTGCAATTGCACTATATTTGGGATTTATTTTTCCTGCTCAAGCCATGCCATTTGATCCATTGATTGGTACATGGAAAGTAATTGATGATCATACAGGGCATTATGTTGCGGAAATTGTGATTCGTAAGAACTCTAAAACTTCGGAATATAGTGCTGTAATTACTCGAAATTTATTGTCGGTAGGCACAACTCAATTAGAGGTATGTAGCAAATGCCAAGGTAACTTAAAGAATCAGCCCATAAAAGGCATGCAGGCATTAGAAGGCTTGGTAGCAAATTCAAATCCAAAACAATTTTCGCAAGGACAATGGATTAACCCGAAAGATGGTTATGTCTATAAAATTGATGCTCAATTAAATGCGGCGAATAATCAAATGAAAGTATATGGCAAAGCCAAGAACGCGAATGCGATTAGCACGATGACTTGGAAAAAACTTTAACAGATTGTACGGCGTATTTTTGAAGCTACTTGATTGAAAGATTGAGTAGCTTTTTATCTTTTTGTGAATGATAAGATAAATTGAGACACCGAACACTCAAAATAAACCCATATATATCAATTGCTTAATATATTCATGTTATTCACCAATTAAAATGTCTATGCGATAAACCATTTAAAATGTCCTGTTTTTAACTGCAAGAGTCAAGAACAGGATTTAAATTTCTTTGTTCAATAACAACTTTCTGAGCTTTATGACTCGGCATACTTTTCTTGGAACGGGAACGTTTATTTTGTTTTTCCAACTCTTCATGTTGTTGCTGGATATGGGCCAGAACCGCACCTAATCTTTTATTCTCAACTACTTCATTCTGCTGCAGTCTAGCCAGTTTATTGAAAATACTGTAGCTGATCTTCCGTCCTTCGTGCATGATGGCCACAGTACCATCTGGATACTCTAAAAATGTTATGTATTGCCCAACAAGTTTGTGGTTCAGTGGTGTTGGCTCAAGCATATAAATACACTTGTCATACGTGATAGTCAGATTCTTCGTGACCTTACGCGGTTCCTGCCAGGTAAAAATATCCTCTAGCTCAGCATCAGATTCCGTTAAAGGTCGATGCAAGTTCTTCGAGTTTCTCGCACACTTGGCAAACTTCTGATTGAATTGCTCAATGAACCAGGGCAGCCAAGCATTGGCCTCGGTAATTGAACAGATGCCTTCCAGACGCATTTCCTTGATCAGGCGATCCTGCAGAGTTCTGTTGGCTCGTTCCACACGACCTTTAGCCTGTGGCGAGTTGGCGAAAATAATATCAATAGTGAGACTACTGAGTACGCGTCCAAATTGCGTAATCTTGGTGTCTTTCTTGCTGCTTTGATTGACTCTAAAAACTGAGTGCTTATCACTGTAAAATGCTAAAGGTTTACCATGCTGTTCGACATACAGGCGTGTTGAAATCATATAGTCAAAGGCTGATTCTGATTCACAGAAGCGTAAATGCTGCAATTTACCAGTTGCATCATCGATAAATACCAGCAAACAGCACTTAGGTGCTCGTCCTTCAAACCAGTCATGATGTGAGCCATCGATTTGGACCAATTCACCATAACAGTCTCGATTATAACGAGGCTGATACGGGCGTTTCAGACTTTTATGACGAGGAATCCATAAATTGGCTGCAATCATCCAAGAACGCAGGGTTTCTACCGAAATATCAAATCCATGAATGGTAGTCAGCTTTTCATGTGCTAAAGTGGGACCGAAACAATGAAATTGCTCAGCAACTAGATTGAGACACTTAAGTCTAAGTTCTTCAGGAAGCTTGGCATTGCTGGTTTGACCACGAGCAGCATGTGCTAATGCAGCAGGACCTTGAGCTTTATATTTTTGCAATAAGCGTCTGATCTGACGTTCTGAGATATGTAATAACTGAGCAGCCTGGGACTGGGTTATGCGTTGATCACAGATTTCCTGCAAGACCGACAATCTTTTAAGTTCTTTATCCGACATAGATACCAACATAACAAACCGTCCGCTAAGAAAATCGCAAAAGTGCGTATTCTAAAAGCGGACATTTTTACTTTGGAGAAACCGGACATTTCTATTTTGGAGTTAAAATTCAATTACGTATAATGTATA
>NZ_JACAXD010000008.1:0-3683 GCF_013391485.1 Acinetobacter sp. SwsAc5 | reverse complement strand
TAATTTTTTATAATTTGTAATTATATGTAACTAATAGAACACAGATACCCTATTAGTCTCAAATTTGGGACTAGAGTCCACCATTAGATAACGTGGACTCTTTTTTATGGTTTAATCAGAACCGAATAAATAAGAGATATTTAGTCATATGCAACCTAAGTCAATAAAAGATCAGCTTTATTACTCTACTGTAATGATTCAATCAGCTCAAAGCTCAGGAACAGCCTTTTTACTTTCTAGAACTTTAGGGCAATATGGGCGAGTCTATCTAGTATCCAATAAACATGTTGTAAAAGATCAGACTGAATGCCAAATTAGATTTCATAGATCAGAGTCGCTAAATCCAGAAAATAAAGTAGGTGATTTTATTCATCATTTTACAAATGATGAATGGATTAACGGCTGGAAATTTCATACTGATGATGAAGTGGATTTAGCTGTTTTTGATCTTACAGGGACAATGGCTGCCCTTCATGAACAACAACAATATATTTTTTATCGTTGTTTAACTGCTGATAGCATTGCCACAAAAGAACAAACTAAAGATATTGTTGCAATGGAAAAAGTATTCTTTGTGGGGTATCCAAATGCTTTTAGAGATGAGGTTAATAATCTCCCAATAGCACGAAGTGGATATTTAGCAACACCCTTATATACCGATTTTGAAGGAAAAGAAACTTTTCTACTTGATGCTAGTATTTTCGAAGGTTCTAGCGGTAGCCCAATTTGTATTGTAAATGAGAATTTTGAGACCTATTCAGATACATCTGGAAATGCAAGAGTTAATGCGAGATGTATTCTAGCAGGTGTAAATTCAAGCACATTTACTCGATGTAGTGACAAACAATATTTAGATATTGGGTATGCATGGAAAGCTTACAAAATTTTAGAAATTATTGAACAGAATGAAATATAAAATTTAAGTCATTCTGAAGTCGCATAACTTCATTTTATGTTAAATAGGATATCTGAAGACAGCACCCTACAATTATCTATCGTTGGTGCTGCACTTGACGGTTGCAATAATAAATTATCTTACCGTCAAGTGTATCCCAAGTAACATAACATAAGTTATGCGGAAATCAGACCGCTACTCGACTTGCGTATCAGTCAAACCTACGCAAGTCTGCGTGGCTATGACTTCAATATCTGGAAATATGAGGCAAATCTCATCAATCGTTTCCCGCATATTATAGGTTGCGGGAAATTAAAATTATGACCAACGATTAAAACTGTAGCTTTGCTGTATTGGTCTATCTAAATGATGTTGTAGCTTATGAATCAATAGTTTAACATCATTAATTTTATCATTACTTGAGCAGTCATCTGCTTGAACATAAACTAGATAATCACCTAACATTTCAACAAGTTTTTTCCAGTCTTCTTTACGCATTGCCCCTATTGAACGCTTATATCCCATATATTCAACCTAGCGCGTCTGTTATTTCCATTGGAAAATTGATATTTTCAGTCCTTGCTTGCTACTTAAGCCACTATAATTGTTAAAAACCTATCAATCTAAGATTGATGGTTTTTATACAATTTTATGCGTTTAAGCAGCCCCAATAAAATCTATATTTTAAAATTCAAAACTCCTAATCTCATTCATGATATTTTTTATAGACAAATGATCTTGAATTTGAATATTATCTCTTATATATATGAGTTTGTTAATATTTTTTTGAATAATTTCCTGTTGATTAGAATCAACGGCTTTGTTGCACAAAGATTTCATAACTATATGATTTTAAAAGTTTTGATTATTTTTTGATCCAAAATTAAATTTATTTAAATCAGATGCTTACATATTTATGCAACAAAGCCAGAATCAACTATTTTTTCCAGTCTACTTAATTTAAATATTAAACCACAGATAGCTTCTCTAACTATCTCATAATTAATAATATCCTTATATTCAATATCTTGCATATCAAATTGAGTTTTATCTAAATGATTTAATTTAAATTGAATAAGTTTCATTATGTATTCTCAATAATCACTAAAGATTTGGATAAGCTGTCGATTTATAAGCCACATATTCATTACTATTTAAAGAAACATTCTCTTGTGAATATTGCTCTTTTCTCATCTTTGAAAAAGACATTTTACTATTTTTAGCAGATAATTTTTTACATTCATCAACCGTAATATCAATGATATCACCATAAGAATTTTTAGCATAACAATCAGATGATGAATCCATAATCATGGCTATTCTTGATAACTCTTGCTGCTCTAAAGTCATTTCAGGCTTTTGTTCTATAGTTTCAATATCTGATTTCACTAAATTTTTTTCTTTAATATCTGATGCAACTACAGCTTTAGGTTCATCTTTTTTTAGAGGTGATAGAGATGATTTGCTTGCACCTGAACACGAATATAAAAATAAACAAATTGCCATCATGATAAATATACCCCAACCAATTAAACCCTTTGGGTATCTTGGTTTATGTGTATTAATTGCCGTTGATTTATATAATTTAAAGATGCGTAATTGTGGCTTGAAATCGAATTTAGCTTCACAGTTAAGTTTATTGACCAATGTATTAGGATAATCTCGACAAGAGCCGAAACGGTAAATCTTGGGAGTACGTCCATACGGACGTGTAATATGATAATGGCAACCGATAAGAGCTTTAACTACTGGGTGTAAAAGGTTCGGAAATTGAGTAATAAAATAGAAATCAAAACCACGATGCCGATGTATAGTCAACTCCATGATCATTTCATCTTTAACTTTGGTTGTAGCATACGGTTCAACAAGCTGAACTTCATCAATCACGATGATTGAGCCATCAGGACAAGTTCGCCAGTCATAGACGTTTGCTCGAACATAGTCAATTTTTAAAGCTTTGATATTGCTGTAAATGGTTCGTACAGGTTGAAAGAGTTTAAAGCCCTGCTCACCCTCCCGATCTTCTATTCGTTCTATAATTTCATTGTATCGAACTGCACGTAGAAAATAATCATCAGGTCGTAAATCATCAAAGTCTTGACCTAAAAAACTAAAATAATCATCAGCTAAAAACTCAAGTTCGGTTTTTAATTCATGCCCCGAACCAACTTCAATTTCATAATAGCCAAAGTCATCTTTATATTTTTCAAATAATGATTGATTGTGCTGATAGATTGATTTGTTCTTTTCTAAATTAACTTTATTTTGACGTTCAATTTTATCTAATTCAGTAACTACATAAGCTGTCTTACTAGCACCATTTACACCTGTCACTAGATTTAACATAATTTATTGATTCCTTTGGTACAGTAATCGTCCTTCTCGTCGAAGCTCCTCGTCGTCCTCATACTGCACCTACATCTTTCTTAAAGTCAGTTTTGATGAGTTTTGGACGTATTTAGTGACAATTGCGCCTAAAATAATGGAAAAGGCATAATCAAATCCGGCTAATCCAGCAAGATTTAATACTGTGACAGAAATTCCACCCAATGAATTTTTAAAGGTAGTCACTGCAGTATTGAGGACCAGCAATAATGCTCCACTGGTTGCCAAGGTAATACCTGCACCTGTCAGTACATTTTTTAATAGTCCTTTTTGTAAGGATGCAAATAGTGTTGATAGTGAACCGTACCGGGTTTGTCGGAGACCAACTTTCTTGAGAGAATGTTCCAATGACAAAACCAAAATATACCCCTGAAATCAGAGAAAGAGCGGTTCAATTATTGAT
>NZ_JACAXD010000079.1:0-593 GCF_013391485.1 Acinetobacter sp. SwsAc5 | reverse complement strand
GAAATCAGAAACATTGACTTATTGATAAGCTGGGGACTTAGCTTAGTTGGTAGAGCGCCTGCTTTGCACGCAGGAGGTCAGGAGTTCGACTCTCCTAGTCTCCACCACGTACTTTTTAAGTACGGGATAAGCTAAAGATTACAGAATTTAGTAAATAGGTTAAATCGTAAAGATTTAATGATTTATTAAATTCTGTGATTTATCACAGTGAACTACTCGCTGACGAGGCGGTAGGAAATCATTAACAGATTGGCAAAATTGAGTCTGAAATAAATTGTTCAACTCATTTAATTCAAGATTGACAGTAATGCTTCGGTGTTACGGTTTAATTACGAATTGAAATGAGAACTAGCAAATTAACTGAATCAAGCGTTTTGGTATATGAATCTAATTGAAGCTGTACAGTGCTTAAGTGCACAAGACATCAAACTGTGAATTAAATAAATATTTTATATTTATTTAATTGTCTTAATCCTACTTGTAGGGGTTAACGACTGTTTGGGGTTGTATAGTCAAGTAATTAAGTGCATGTGGTGGATGCCTTGGCAGTCAGAGGCGAAGAAAGACGTGATAGCCTGCGAAAAGCTCCGGGG
>NZ_JACAXD010000078.1:0-601 GCF_013391485.1 Acinetobacter sp. SwsAc5 | reverse complement strand
ATACCAAAACGCTTGATTCAGTTAATTTGCTAGTTCTCATTTCAATTCGTAATTAAACCGTAACACCGAAGCATTACTGTCAATCTTGAATTAAATGAGTTGAACAATTTATTTCAGACTCAATTTTTGCCAATCTGTTAATGAATTAATGCGTCTTCGTCAGACCGCACTAAATACTGTGATATTTAAATCACAGAACTTAATAAACCATCAAATCTAATTATTCGATCTTTTATTAAGTTCTGCAATCTTTAGCTTAAAGCTCCAGTATATGTGTGCCTGCGCACAGCATAGCTGTTTGCTTAAATTTTAAGGAAAAGCAGTGCTTTTCTGATCTTAAAATTTGGTGGAGACTAGGAGAGTCGAACTCCTGACCTCCTGCGTGCAAAGCAGGCGCTCTACCAACTAAGCTAAGTCCCCAGCTTATCAATAAGTCAATGTTTCTGATTTCCGTTTACTCTGCAATCTCTTGCGTCGTCAGTAGTGGTGGGTCTGACAAGACTTGAACTTGTGACCCCACGCTTATCAAGCGTGTGCTCTAACCAACTGAGCTACAGACCCTCAGATACATCAATGAAGAACAACTTGTTGTGGATTCTTA
>NZ_JACAXD010000077.1:0-642 GCF_013391485.1 Acinetobacter sp. SwsAc5 | reverse complement strand
ATAGGACTTACGCACTATTATTTATAGATTCTCTGTGGTAGCAGATGATTTTTATCGAGAATAAAGTCATCAATGAAGTTTTTGATAACTGGTCTAAATAATTTCTTCTGCCAACGATATACATTTTCAAAGATCCGCTCAAACTGGTTCTTTTGTATCTCGACGTAGGCCATCAAGGCTGAAAAAATATGATTCAAAATCAGTTTAGATCGTCTTACTTGAAACTTTTCAATATGACAAACCTGTTTAATCACCCGGTGATATTGCTCTATTTTCCAATGACTTGAATGTAATTCATGAAAACCCTCAAAGGACAATAAATCATCTTCATCTTGATGCACAATATAAAACCTCTGCTGTTCTTTTAACTGAGTCTTAAATAATTGTACAAAGCCAAAATCTTTGAGCCAGACCACTTGACCCTGATGGAAATTTGGCAATAAACGCAGTTGAAACCATTGTCCTTTTTCTGGGGAAACCTTACGGTTACAGTCGATACCAAACATAAATCGAATACCATATTTTCTTATGGTTTTTAGATTTCCAGTCGATGAATACCAACTATCACCTGTAATAAATTGAATCTTTGCACCCCAACTGAGTACTTCACTTAACATATCCATAAAGTAATCATTCTTGGTT
>NZ_JACAXD010000076.1:0-675 GCF_013391485.1 Acinetobacter sp. SwsAc5 | reverse complement strand
AGGTTGGATAGTCGGGGAAGTTACTCAAGTCTGAAATACTGCCTAATTTGCACAGAATCATGCTGTATTTTGCGATCTGAGGCTCTGTAAGGGGTTTTATCGTGTCTAGGTCATTCGTGGCTATTTTTGGCGTTTCTGTAGCAATTTCGGCTTGTTTGGGCTTCTTCTGCTTAAACTTGAATGAGAATCCCGTAATCACTCGCCCTTTTTTGTGCTGTTCGTAGGTTGCTGTAATGTCGGTATGATCATTGATCTGCTTGAGTGCTAGCTCAATAACTCGCATCTTTAAGTTATCTGTTCTCGTGTATTCAGTATCTAAAACACCTATTCGTTTTCTAAATTCGCCTAATTCAATAATGGGGGTTTTTCCTGTTGTGCGCCAACAAATCAATAATTCATACATACGGACAGCATAGGCACTCGATAAACCGCTAATTTGCTCAATATCGTACTGGGTGAATTGTTCCTCCAGTCTTGTAATTAATGGAACAACCGCAGGGGCAAAAATAACTTCAACCGTTGCAGTTTCATCAATGTAAGCAATTTGACTGACCCAACGACTTGTAATATTTGCACGTCCACGTTCTCGTTTTTCTTGGTAGCTAAACTGACGAGCAAATAAGTCCTTACAGGCATCTTTTAAAGCTTGATATGCCGTTGTTCTGTGTACACCAA
>NZ_JACAXD010000075.1:0-751 GCF_013391485.1 Acinetobacter sp. SwsAc5 | reverse complement strand
GTCATGAGAAAGCCCATATAAATGGGTAATGTACAAGTTGCTGTAGAAGCATGTTTAATTCGTCTGATCACAGATACTTTATAAAGTATTTTAATACTTTTTTGAATCCGTCAATGCGTAAGTCCTAGTAGATAATCTTTGATTAAGTAGTTGCAAATTACAACCATTTTGCAGTCAATAGAAAACTATTGTGAAACCAAAACGAAATCAATTTATAGGCATCGACTCAAATCACTATTTGCAACAGTGCCATCGTTAGCTAACATAATCTTCAGTTGATATCACTTGAGCATATGCAAATTCAAAAGCGGCCATTAATGTTGCATGGACATGACCAGCAGGTACTTTAACGCCATTAAATTCCAGGTCTAGTGTTGCACAAGCGTCATGAATAACTTTTACCTTATAACCAAAATCAGAAGCAGCACGAACAGCAGCATCAACACACATATGCGTCATAGCACCAATCACGACTAACTCAGTCACTTGATTGCTATCTAAAATTTCTTTGAGATTCGTGTTTAAGAACGCATTGATGTGATTTTTAATGATCACAGATTCATCTTCTTGCGGCTTAACTGTGTCCTGAAATTCAATACCATTTGAGCTAGGTTCAAATATAGGAGATTCAGCATCAGCAATATGTTAGAGGTGGTCCCACTTGTTTGAACAACTAAAAGCTTATTTATAAGTGATATTCTGCTCTAGTTAAGCTACCTTATTTTGTTGTGGTAGCTGGTCATAGTAAAAC
>NZ_JACAXD010000074.1:0-787 GCF_013391485.1 Acinetobacter sp. SwsAc5 | reverse complement strand
AAATCATTTGAATGATTTCTTCTTGGTCTACGTGCCATAAAATACTCCATATATTGATGTTTATAACATCATTTGAGGAGCAGAATATCACTTATAGGAGTTGTTCAAATTTACGGATCCATCTCTTAATCGAAGTAACAACAGAATATGGAAATGGATGGGTAGAGTCTCATTTAATTCATTAATTCTTAAAATGGGGGCGATAGTGATAACATAGCTATCAGAATTTTGATGGCTATCTCTGTGAAAAATATTTCTAGTGAGTAGCTTATTATGAACAAGATAATTAAAAGTGGCTTTGTGACTGTAATAATTACTGCTTTGGTTGGTTGTAACAGTGACAGCTCAGATAATTCCAATACACCAACACCAACACCAACACCAACACCAACACCAACACCAACACCAACACCAACAACAGTAGCGGATAAATTGGCTGGAGAGTGGATTCAAGGCTCATCTAACTTAGGTATTTCTGATTGTAATTTAGCTCAGATTGAAATTACTAAAACTGGGAATAATTCAGTAGAAGCCAGTAATGAAGGTGTTCAATATTCTCTATATAATCCTTCATTAAAAATGTGTGGAGGTGAATTGGTTAGCAAGCGTTATCAATTACTTGGAGATCTAATACTAAAAGATATTAAAACTGGTATTAAAAGAGGTGGTCCCACTTGTTTGAACAACTAAAAGCGTATTTATAAGTGATATTCCGCTCTAGTTAAGCCACCTTGTTTTGTTGGGGTAGCTGATCATAGTAAAACTCATTTGGTGTCATTTTGTCTAG
>NZ_JACAXD010000073.1:0-821 GCF_013391485.1 Acinetobacter sp. SwsAc5 | reverse complement strand
AGGCGGTATAGACCCAGCCTGAATGAGTTTGAATATACGTGAAGTCAGCGACCCATAGCTGGTCAGGATGATCAGCACTAAAATTGCGTTTCACCAAGTCATCTGCTCGTTTTTGATCCTCTCGGCTACGGGTAGTTTGTTTATTCTTACCACGCCAAACACCTTGTATAGCTAGCTTCTGCATCAATCGAGCAACTGTACAACGTGCGATAACATAACCTTCACGTTTCAATTGTTGCCAGACCTTACGCACACCATATCGACCTAAACTTTCTTTCCAAATACGTTTGATTTGCTCTGCATGATGTAAATCATGCAGAGCACGTTTCGCTCGATGTTCTGGATTGTCAGCGAGATCTAAAGCCCGATAATAGGTCGAAGCTGCAATCGGTAAAATTCTACAAATCGCTTCAACGCCATATCGATCTTTATTGTTCTGGATAAAATCCACCATTATTTGTGTGGGCGGTCGAGCTCCGCCTGGGCGAAAAAAGCGGCTGCTTTACGTAGAATTTCATTGGCACGTTTTAATTCTTTAATTTCACGTTCCATTTGCTTCATTTTTTCTTGGTCAGATATCTGTTGTACTTTGGCAGGATTTAGTTGATCCATATGCTTTAAATACCAAACACGCAATGTTTCAGGAGTACAACCAATCTTAGGTGCAATAGCTGTGATTGCAGCCCAAGTAGAAGGATAATCTTTTTCAGATTCAATCAATAATTGAACCGCTCTTTCTCTGATTTCAGGGGTATATTTTGGTTTTGTCATTGGAACATTCTCTCAAGAAAGTTGGTCTCCGACAAACCCGGTACGGTTCA
>NZ_JACAXD010000072.1:0-1111 GCF_013391485.1 Acinetobacter sp. SwsAc5 | reverse complement strand
TTCTTAAAATTGCCAAAATTTCCTTAAACTCTTCTTTTTTCCCAAAACCAATTAAACGCTGAATCGCCATTTGAACATAGTCTAAACCATAGCGAAATAAACTCATTGAGAGTCGTCCATGCTTCTTTATTTTTATCACTTTTTTTTGATCATGTTGCCATTCACCCGTTAAGTAACACCAACAGAAGCTTATAGCTAACACCGCAATCAATTTTTTCACTCGTCTAGGGTCTGTCAAGCGCGTATTTTCAAGATTAAACCCGCGTCCTTTGAGACAACTGAATAAGGTTTCAATTTCCCAGCGTAATGCATAATCCTGAATAGCATTGGCATTAAACTGAGGAGAAACGACGAGTAAAAGCTCTCCATTTTCTAACTGTAGTGCACTTATATATAGTTTCACCCGACCAACCAAAATCCGTCGTTTACGACATTCAATTTGACCAACTTTAAGATGGCGAAATAAATCACTAATTTTATGATTCTTTCCTAAATGATTGGTGACAATGAAGTTTTTTTAACACGAATGCAGAAGTTGATGTCTTGTTCAATTAACCATGTAAACCACTGCTCACCGATAAACTCTCTGTCTGCGAACACATTCACAATACGGTCTTTACCAAAAATGGCTATAAAGCGTTGAATCAAAGCAATGCGCTCTTTCGTATCTGAATTTCCACGTTTATTAAGCAATGTCCAAAGGATAGGTATCGCTATTCCACGATAAACGATTGCGAGCATCAGGATATTAATATTTCGTTTTCCCCATTTCCAATTGGTTCTATCTAAAGTCAGTTGCACTTGGTCGAATGAAAACATATTGAAAATCAACTGAGAAATTTGACGATAATCAAAATACTGACCTGCAAAGAAGCGCTGCATACGTCGATAAAATGATTGTGGTAAGCACTTGATGGGCAAGGCTTTAGATGCAGAAGAAAGATTACATGTTTGCTTTAAAATAATCACAAGCATGATGAGCGCAAAGCACTTTAAATGTGACTTGAACCGTACCGGGTTTGTCGGAGACCAACTTTCTTGAGAGAATGTTCCAATGACAAAACCAAAATATACCCCTGAAATCAGAGAAAGAGCGGTTCAATTATTGATT
>NZ_JACAXD010000071.1:0-1182 GCF_013391485.1 Acinetobacter sp. SwsAc5 | reverse complement strand
ATAAAAAAGAGTCCACGTTATCTAATGGTGGACTCTAGTCCCAAATTTGAGACTAATAGGGTATCTGTGTTCTATTAGTTACATATAATTACAAATTATAAAAAATTAGCATTTCAGCTTTAATATATTGATTCCTATAAAGTATTAAAGTTTATAGATAAACAATTACAGCATAAGCGTTTATCTATAAACGTATGATTTATATAGATATTATTTAATTATTTGTTAGTATCAGATTAATAGATAATCTTATATCGACAGGTTTGTATGTTTAATCAATTTTATCAAGCACTTCTTCTCGATACTTCATAACTTCATCTGCCTTTAAATTCTTAAGGTGATATTTAATCAGAGCATGAATTACATCTGATTCTTTCATCAAAACTTTTTTCTCAATGACGAACTTCATCAAAGATTCTTTGATGCTGTCGACTTCATCATCTCGAATTTTATAAACCTTAGCCATAACTTTGATTCCACTTTTAAAAGTAACTTTGTTATATATTAAACTTAATTTAAGGTTGTAAAGTTACTTTTAAAATGATTTAATTATTACTACAAATTGGTAACTTTTAAATAAGGTAACTATGACTGCTATATCGTTTCAAAATCATCTCGATTTCATTCAAGCTGCTTTTAATCAAGTTGCCAAGATCGTTGCAGAACATGGTCATCCATGCCTAGAAGTATGTTGTCCTGCTGAATCTACAGAAAGATGTCTTGAGCATTTAGCAGTGGTTGCAAGTGACTGGTCGTATGACTATTCATTCATTGATGCTCATTTAGAAACTTATAAAAAAACCAATGCTGAAATTCGTGAATTTCTAGGAGAGTAGGGCGATGGACAAGGCATGTGAGCTGATTAATCAAATCCAAGACTTTGATAAAAATATTCATCAACTGACAGAAATCTATGAACAATCCAATCTCATCATGGATGAAATTGTTTTAGCTGCCACATACTCAGAAATTGATCTTCGTATTTGCCAAAACCTTAAAGATTATTTGAATGGTGTTGTTCAGAATAAATTGAACCATTGCCAGCAGCTCATCACTAAAAAACAGAAGCAACCTCAAGACAATTCAGTCGTTCAAACCTTTGAACATAAAATAGCCAAAGTATTAGTAAACACGGCAGAATCAACTGCCAAGCAAGATGTTCAACCCCCAATTTATAATATG
>NZ_JACAXD010000070.1:0-1311 GCF_013391485.1 Acinetobacter sp. SwsAc5 | reverse complement strand
TGAACCGTACCGGGTTTGTCGGAGACCAAGCTTTCTGAGAGAATGTCCCGATGAAAAAAGTAAAATATACCCCTGAAATCAGAGAAAGAGCGGTTCAATTATTGATTGAATCCGAGAAAGATTATCCATCGAATTGGGCTGCGATCACCGCTATTGCTCCCAAGATAGGTTGTACTCCTGAAACTCTACGTGTTTGGTATCAAAAATATTTAGATAAACAAAACCCAATTAAAGTACAGCAACTTTCAGATCAAGAACGTATTAAACAACTCGAACGTGAAAATAAAGAACTGCAACGTGCTAACGAAATTCTACGTAAAGCAGCCGCTTTTTTCGCCCAGGCGGAGCTCGACCGCCCACACAAATAATGGTAGATTTCATCCATAACAATAAGGCGTTATATGGTGTTGAGGCGATTTGCAGGATTTTACCGATCGCGGCTTCTACCTATTATCGAACACTAGATTTCGTTGAAAACCCAGAACATCGAGCAAAGCGAGATCTACATGACTTGCATCATGCTGAACAAATTAAACGAATTTGGAAGGAAAGTTCAGGTCGATATGGTGTGCGTAAAGTTTGGCAAAAATTGAAACGTGAAGGCTATGTTATTGCTCGCTGTACAGTTGCTCGATTGATGCAAAAACTAGGTATACAAGGTGTTTGGCGTGGTAAGAATAAACAAACTACCCGTAGCCGAGAGGATCAAAAACGAGCAGATGACTTGGTGAAACGCAATTTTAGTGCTGATCATCCTGACCAGCTATGGGTCGCTGACTTCACGTATATTCAAACAAATTCAGGCTGGGTTTATACTGCATTTATTATTGATGTCTTCTCACGAGCAATTGTTGGATGGAAAGTATCGACACGGATGAATACAGATATGGTGCTCGATGCACTTGAGCAAGCGTTACATGCTCGAGACATGCCAAAGAATGTGATTCACCATAGTGACAGAGGGGTTCAATATCTTTCCATTCGCTATACCAATCGTTTAGAAGCAGCAAATTTACGAGCATCAGTCGGTACGACCGGTGATTCATACGATAATGCTTTGGCTGAAACAGTGAATGGCTTATACAAAACAGAGGTGATTGAATATTTAAAAGCAGATTGGCAAGGTTTAGCGGATGTACAACTTGCGACATTAAATTGGGTAGATTGGTTCAATAAAGAGCGTGTACATAGTGCACTAGGTTATGTGCCACCTTTTGATTTTGAAGCAATGTACTATGATAAAATTAATCCGTTAGGTCAGGTGGCCTAACTTAAATAAAAAGTCTCCGACAAACCCGGTACGGTTCACTT